>PADE01000218.1 GCA_002702965.1 Planctomycetaceae bacterium | reverse complement strand
GGCGATCCCGGTCGCCGCGGCGGCGCCGCCCCGACGGGAGCAAGGGCAGCCCGGAGGAGTCGCCGCGCAGCCGGTCCCGATCATCTCCCCGGTCGCGAGGCCAAGATGAGGCCGCACCACCGTCAGGATGTCTTCTGCATCGACATGCTCCAGTTTGAAGTTTCGCATCGCCATCCCATTGTCCAGTGTCCCGGGCTCGACGGAATCGAGGATGGCCTGAACGTTTTTCAGATTGGCAACGGTGTCAGTGATCATGAGTTGATTGGTCCGCGAAAAGATCGCGGGGTTCGTCAGGAGTTTGAGGGGCGTCAATTCCTCAACGGCGTCAGCTGGTGTGATGTCTCCGAGTTGGAACAGACATTTGACGACATCGTGGTCGCCGTATTGGTCGAGCTGGGTGAGGGGGACCAGCTTCGCGATCGTGTCCAACTGTTTCATGCTGCGGGGGTCGGTCAGGTTGATAACCGACAGCAGTCGACCGCTGCGAATGAGGGTGAACCCCTCCGGCAGGAGAAATAGGTTGACACGGCCAATCGCAGCGTCGTGCGAAAACGGGCTCGGGTCGGAATAGGTAAAGCTACCGGTGGGTAGATCTGAGACGTGTAAGGCCAGGTTCGCCTGTCGCGCCAACCAGGTAATGACCTCCCGCCACGGTGCCCCGTCAAACGAGAAGCGAATCGTGGATGGACGTTTGCTAGCCGCGGCGGCTGCGGCGTTTGGTCCCGCTTCTGGGGGATCGCCGACCGGTGGCGCTGGCGGGGACGGCTGCTGCGCGCCGCACGGCACAGGAAATACGGATATCAACAGTGCGAAGGAGAGCCACGTCGGTTGTAGGCTTCGAACTCGAATGGGAGACAGCAAGAGGATAGGCTCCGCGAATGAGGCTGACACTCGTCGTTTACTGCGGGTTGCGCGGTGCGGTTGGGCGTGAAGCGCTGAGGCGAATGATCCCCGAGCGCTGCGGAGTGGGGAGGCTTGATCCAGGATGGGTATAGGGGTTCAGTCTAACCTAAAGTCGGTGATCGTGCCGCCCCAAGAACACGAGACTCGGCGGTACCCGCTGGCGGGGTGCTGCCACGAGCCGCCCATTAGGGTTCCGCGGGTCGTGTGACCGCCCTCGCGGTGGTCTGGAGTGGGCCAGCGGTGGTCGGCGGGTAACTGATTCCCGTTGATGACGGCTGGCGGTATCAGATCGGCGTGGAAACCGTAGCCCCTTCAGCGAGCAGCCAACGATCGGACGCTAGCGGTTGGGCCGGTTGTGGGGCTCGCCTGGCTCGCTTCGACAGCGAGACGGGAGTGGACACGCCCGGGCGGGCATGTCGACCGCGTCGGGACCCGGGGCCGGGATGGCGCTCGTCCGGGCGGTCCGGAACTCAACCCGTGAGTGACCAAAGGGCTTGGCGAAGGACCGCGGGTGGTAGGTGTTCGGTCATCTTGAACCAGGCCTCATCGCGACCGATTCGATTGTAATGGTCGAGGTCACCCGCAACGCTGTTCATCAGTTCGTACCAAACCGTCAGGAACGATCCGTCGTCGAGTTGGACCGTGGAGGGATAACCGATGTCGCTCGATGTACCCCGATCGTGTAACGCGATCGGATCCGACCAGTTCCGTCCATGATCGGAGCTGATGCGAGCCTGCACGCCCAGCGGTTGTTTGCGATAGCCGTAGGTCATGATCAGTCGATCATCGCGCAGCCGGAGCAAGTGGGAGGGGAAGCCCCACACGCCGATCGGACGCGGTACCGACCACGTCTGGCCGCCGTCGGAGGACTCCGACTGGATCGTCTCCTTTTCGTTCGCCTCGTTGTGATTGCGGATCTGCGTAACGATTCGACCATCGGCCGTCTCGGTGGCGTGCAATTCGTGGTAGCCCTGAAACGAATCACCCGGCCGCACGGGGATCTCGGACAGCCATCGCCAGGTGCGCCCATCGTCGTTTGACTCGCAGACGCCGATTCGCCCAACGGCCGCTTGACTGCGTCCGTAGATGATCTTCCCGGGGTACAGCAGACGCCCGTCATCAAGCCGAATCGGACCGTGAGGACTGTCGACCGGACACCGGTACGCCGCCGACCAAGTTACCCCGCCATCGGATGAGCGGATCATGAAATGCCCCAGCACGCGTTCCCGCTCGGCGGCACCGATCCGTCGATGCGCGGCCCGCCAGCGCCGCAGCTTTGTCGGTGACCACGCCAACGGGTCGGCGGCGGTGCGTTGCTCCGCGTCTTGCAGCCATTTTTCGTACGCGAACGAGGTGAACGTGGTTGCCAATAGCGTGCCGCGGGCGGTTTCCATCACGCCCGCGTCGCGGACGTCAACCGGCAGATCGAGCGCTACGGTGGGGAAACTCCAGGTTTGGCCCTGGTCCGCGGAACGCATCATTTCGAGCCAGCCGAACGGGCAGACGTGTGCGTCGCGGCCGCCCGAGCATACGACAATCAGGTCGCCGTTGTGGCGCCGCGTGACGGTTGGCCAACCGTGGTAGAAGCGTGGTCGTTGGCTGATGGTCCGGAACTGTTCGACGCGGAACTTGGGCGCCGCGTGAGAGCAACGCGATCCCAGCGACCAAGCCGACGCAGCGCCCACCGCCCCGCCAAACAAACGGCGGCGGTTGAGGGCCGTGCGAGGTGGTGTTGGCTGCATAAGTCTCTCCGTGGTGCGACGCGGGCGAGCGATCAGGCCGCGGGGCGACCGCCAGGTTGAGATTCCCGTTGGGACAGAAGTTGATTGTACAATCAGGGAGCGGTGCGGTCGCGGCGAGGGGCTGCAGCGGGCGCCTATGGCGCGCCGAGACAAATCGCCTCCGCCGTCTGCGCGGCCGGCGGGCTCGCTGGGCGGTCCGGCACGCGGGGATTGGTCGGGCATTTTGGATATCGGCGGTGTATATTGACGACCGGCCTGTCAGGGCCGTCGCCGGAGCGGAACCCGTCGCTGCGCGGCGTCTGGTTTCAACCGGGATGCGGTGAGGCGAAAGCGAGGTTGGGATGCAGACGGCCAGCCGGTTTCGGAGTTTGGTGGCCCCGATTGTATTCGCCGCACTGCTCACCTCACTTCCGCTCGGGGGGAGAGCCGAGGAGACGGTTGCCGCCATCAAACCGATTCTGCAACAGCGGTGCACTGAATGTCACGGCGCAGATCTCAAAAGCGGCGGGCTCGATCTGGAACGATTACTGGAGACGTTTGACCCTCGCGGAGATCTCAAACGGTGGGTGAAGATCGAGGCGGCGATTCTCAAAGGAAAAATGCCTCCCGACGATGAGGAACCGCTTAGCAAGCGTCAGATCGAGGTCTTTGGCGCCTGGTTCGCTCGCCAATTCGTCATGCCGGGCGGGCGGCAGCGCGCCGGTCCGAGCCATCCGCGGCGACTCTCGCGGGAAGAGTTGCAGAATACGCTCGAGGATATCCTGCATGTGGACATTCGGGAGACGGTCACCAATAGCCGCTTGCACGTGATTCCCGACAGCATCATCGAAAAATTCTTTCCCGCCGGGGTCCTGGGGGACTCGGGGTTCTCGAACGACGCCGCCACGCTGAGCAGAGAATCGATCGACATCCAATCGTATGCGAGGTGTTTTTCACGCGTCCTATCGCTTGTCGATACCGATCGCGAGGCGCGGGAAGCCCTCTTCGGCACACCGTCGCTCCCCGAAGATCTCAGCGTGTCGGCGGCGCGTCAGATCATCGCCCGATTTGGACGAGCCGCCTTCCGGCGGAAGATGACCGTACCCGAAACGGACACGTTTGTGGCGGTTTATCAGACGATGCGCTCCAAGCGCTCGGCGCAGCAGGCGTTGCGTTCCTCGTTCCTGGCGATTCTCCTCTCACCTGCCTTTCTGTATCGGTTTGAAGAACCGCCACAGGGATGCGCGCCGGTGGTAGGTGGTGAACTGGCGGTTCGCCTCTCCTATTTCCTATGGTCGGCTCCACCCGACCAGACGCTATCGGATCTCGCAGCGCGCGGAACGTTGCGCGATCCCACAATCCTCCGCGAACAGGTCCAGAGGATGCTCGCGCACCCTCGGCGTATTGCCCTGGCGGAAAATCTCGGCGGCGAGTGGTTTGGCTACAAGCAACTTCGGCAACAGAGCGCGGTCAACAAACGCAGTGACAAGATGGCCGGATTCTATCGAACACAGTACGAAGAGGCGCTGCTGTTTTTCGACAGTATCATCCGTTACGATCAGCCGATTTTTAGTGTGGTGGACGCCGATTGGGGATTCATCAACCCACATCAATCCGGCATCTATCGACTCAAGACAGAGGCCAAGACGTTTGACAGCAACGAGCCCTTGCCGGCGATTAACGTTCACTACCGAGATACGATACGCGNGGTGAAGCGAGGCAATTACGAATACAAACATGCCCCNCTCGGCNTGGTCAAATGGAGCGACAGCAATCGAGGCGGGCTGNTCACGAGCGGTTCCACGNTGAGCGTCACATCGACACCCAACCGGACCAGTCCGATTCGTCGTGGGGTATGGGTCATGGAGAAGATTCTAGGCGTACGGTTCGAACCTCCCCAGGATGTTCCCGATTTGGAGTCGACTCAAAAGAAGGCCGAGAGCCAGCGACTCAACCTGAGCCACAACGAGCTTCTTCAATTGCATTCGGCGCAAGCTGGCTGTGCCGCGTGCCATCGGTACATCGATCCGATCGGATTTGGATTGGAAGTGTTCGATCAATTGGGGATCGGGCGAACCGTTGAGGTGCAGATTGCCGACGCGGAGACGCTCAGGTGGACACCCGAGGAAACCCCCAAGTCATTCGCGGACCGGTCGTGGACGCTTACCAAACCGATTGTGGCAGGGGACGAATATCGGGTTCATTTTCAGTGGACCGTGGGGAGGCATCGTCTCGATATCAAGAACGTCCGGCTCGAGTCGGGTGAAGTCAAGATCGTCGATGCACACTTCGGATTTACAGGGAACAAGAACGAGAGCAATGTCTGGGTGTTGGCGATTCCGGAGACGGCACCCACGAGCGGATGGAAACTATTTGCCGAAGTGCAGGGCAATCGAGGAACCGATTCCAACGGGACGATTACGGTTTCCGCAGCGGGTGCGGCGGCCGGCGGCTACCAGCTCCCCAACGGCAAGTCTTTTGCGTCGCCCAGCGAATTAAAGAAATTGCTGCTTGATGACTACCGAGAACCCATTACCGAGAACGTTGTCCGCCGCGTGTTGGCGTACGCGTTAGGACGCTCGATCGCGCCGTTCGATCGCCCGGCGGTCAAACAGATCAAAGAGTCACTGCGAGCGAATGGCTATCGCCTGCCGGCCTTGATCGAAGCCGTTGTCTTGAGTTACCCGTTCCGACACAAGGAAGACCGATGAACCGCAGCTACTTGGTGCCTCGACGCACTTTCCTTCGTGGTGCGGGCGTCAGTCTGGCGCTACCTGCATTGGAAATTATGAGCCCCGCGATGGGTCGCGGCCGCGCGGCTTCGACCACCGAGATCCCGCGTCGACTGGGTGTGTTCCATAAGGGAAACGGGATCGATCCCGCGGGTTGGGAAGCAGCTGGGACGGAGACCGAATTCACGCTTTCCAAGAACCTCCAGTCGCTCAATCCATTCATTCAAGACATCGTCGTTTTGTCGAACGTCAGTAATCAATCGAAGGGGGACCACTACGGCGCGATGCCGCTGTTTATGACGGGTATCCAGAATCATCGTCCACAGCACACCTTCGACCAGGTGATCGCCGACCACATCGGTAACACCACCCAGTTCAAATCCTTTCAATTGTCTGCCGAACCCGTCGACGTACGATCGACCACGTTGAACAGCCTGGCGTACGACCGGGCAGGACGGGCCCAATTTGTCGAACGCAACGCGCAATTCGCTTTCGATCGGTTGTTTCGCGGTCTGGCAGACAAGGGCGTTCGGGAAGAGATCGGTAGCGTTCTCGATGCGGTCCGTGAACCGACCACCGCTTTGATCAAACGGGCGAGTAAACTCGACCGATCGGTGATCGCCAATTACCTCGATTCTGTCCGCGACGTCGAATTGGCGATCCAGCGTCAGGAGACGGGGGGATCGACGCGTCCGCATATGGACGAAGTGGAAGACGTCGTTCATCTCGGTGATTTTCCCTCCAAGATGAAGACGATGATGGACCTGGTCGCGTTGGCCTTCTGGACCGATGCCACCCGCGTCGCATCCTGTATCATGGCGCTCGAGAGCAGCCGGCGGATTCATGACTTCCTCGACCTGAAAGCCGATTATCATTGGTCAAGTCACTTCGAAAAGAACGAGACACTGGCCGCCGAGTTCAATACGGCCAACGGCTGGTACGTTTCGCAGTTTGGTCAGGCCATCGCGAAAATGAAGACGCTCCAGGAGTACGATGGGAGCAGTGTCTTTGACCACTGTGTGTTGATGTTTGGATCGGGGTTGAGTCACGGCGGACAACACACCGGATCGAACCTTCCGCTACTGCTGGCGGGCGGGTCCCAGAGCGGCTTGAACACGGGCCGACTGCTGCGGTATCCCAAGCAGCCGCCGCACGCCAATTGCCTGATGACGTTGATCCAGCATTTCGGCGTTCCACAGGAGCAGTACTCGAACTCCACCGGTGCGCTGGAGCGACTGCGCAGGGTGTCGTCCGCGTAAGGTGGTGCGCGAGGTGGCGGGGATGCGCCGCCCCAATAGCGCAGGCGGCCGCGAGCGATCCGAGGCGTTGGGGCCGCCGGTCACTCCCCCGGGCGGGCGATCCGAGAGGTGATCTGTTGGTAGAGCTCGGGCGGCAGCGGTCCGCGGGCGGCGGCGGCCAGATTTTCGGCCAGATGCAGCGCGTTACAAGTGCCGACGATCGTGGTGTCGCAGTGGGGGTGGGAAAGCGTGTATCGCAAGATCAGCTCGGCGCGTGTCATCCCCGCGGGGAGGAGTTCGTCGAGGCGCGACCGGGACCAGATGTCGTTGAGGGCGGGGCGTTGAATCACGGCGTCGGGTCCTCCGTGCGCAATCCCACCGCGCACGATTACGCCGGCTCCGATTTCGGACGCCCGGGTCAGCAGCCCGTGGTGGGAGTGGTCGAGGCAGGAATAGGGAATTTGGAAGGTATCGAACACCCCCAGGTCGATCAGCGCCGGCAGTTGCGGCAGCGAACTGGAGGCCCCGATGAATCGTATCAAGCCACGATCGCGGAAGTCACTCAGCAAGTCAAGCAACCCCTCACGTTGTAATGTCTCGGCGTCGCCGCCGTGAAATTGGAGGAGATCGACGTAATCGGTGCGCATCCGTCTCAGGCTGGTCTCGAGGTTTTTCTGGATCACCGATTTCTTCCAGACGTGGGCGATCTCGAGACGATCTGCGTGTTGTGTATAGGCGCAACCGCATTTGGTTGCCAGGTAGAACTCGGATCGCCGCGATCCGATCGAGGTCCCGATACGTTCTTCGCTGATGCCGTAATCGGGTGAGGTATCAATGAAGTTGATTCCGGCGTCGAGTACCTGATGGAGCAGCGCGTCCGCGGCAGCATCACTGACCACGCGCACCCCCCACGTGTTCGGCCCGCGAATGCCCATGCTGCCGTAGCCGAGGTGCGTCACGTTGAGCCCCGTGCGGCCCAAGGGTCTTTTCATCATCGGAAGAACTCGTCGGGGTGGGGAAACAGGGGTGCGTGGCGACGGCCGCGCGGAGGGGGTGAGGGTCGTGCTGCGCGTCACGTGTCACGGCGGGGCGCACCGGCAGCGGTGAGCAACGCCGCGAGTTGCTCGTACGGCTGCGCTCCCACCAGACCTCGATCGCCGACGACGAATGTGGGGACGCTGGTGATCCCGAGTTGGCGGGATCGGTCCCAATCCGCATCGACGGCGGACTGCTGCTGTCTGGAGTCGAGGACGCGCTTCGCTTCGGTTACACAAAGGCCCACCCGTTCGGCGACGGCGATCAAATTCTCGACCTCGGCGAGGTTCAGGTTATCGACGAAATAAGCCTCAAACAGCGCGTCGTGAATCGATTGGTGCCCGGATTGCGTCTCGGCCCACTTTCCCAGTTCCTGTGCCAAACGGCTGTTGTAGGTCATCGTGCGGTTGCCAAAAGGCAAGCCCTCTTGTGCCATCAAATGGGCGAGCTGCGATTGGGCAGCCGCCGGATCGATGTTTCGGCCGGCAAACAGTTCCGCGAGCGTCAGGCCAGCTTGCGGTGTCTCGGGATGCAGCGGAAAGTGCCGGTAATCGATGTCGACGTCGAACTCGCGGCGGATCTTGGCTACACGCACGGTGCACAGATAACACCACGGTCAGACGTAGTCGGTGAAGATCTCAAGAGTCGTCATGCGAGTGGGTGCCCCCTTTTTCGGTCGCCCTATTCGGTCGGTGGCAGTCGCGTGTTATTGGTCTTTCAGCAACCAAATGAACTCTGCCGTCACGCGGACGGCGTCGCTCCAGTTCTCCTCTTGTGTGCGATCCGCGCGCCGCCGCGGGGTGAAATGGTGGTCCCCGTCGGCAAGCCAATGCAAGCGAATTCGGGACGACAAATTGTAACCGGCAACGTCCCGTTTGTTACCCAGTGCATCGCGTTCGCCTTGAACGATCAGCGTGGGCGTCTCGAGGAACCTTAGATGTTCGGTTCGCAGCTTGTGGGGCTTCCCGGCGGGGTGGAATGGGTAGCCCAGACAAACCAATCCGGAGACATCCGCCTCGTCGGCGATCAGGCTGGCGATCCGTCCGCCCATCGACTTGCCGCCGATGATCGGTTTGTGAAGCGCAAGCGAATCGATCACGTCAAGCCACGTGTCGCGCAGCTGCGGTTCGCGATTGGGCGGTCGTCGCGCACCGGTCGCCCGGCGCTCTGCCATGTAGGGAAACTCGAAGCGAACGACGGTCAGCCCACGCTCTACGAGGCCGTCGGTCATCGCTTGGAGAAAGGGACTGTCCATTCCGCTGCCCGCTCCATGGGCGAGAATCAGAGTCGGTGACGCCCCGCCAGGCCCCTGGATCAGCAACTTCGGTGGGGTCGCAGCGGGGGACATCGGAAATCAGCCGTGGAGTGGGCCGAGCGCCGTCGCTGGGTGGCTGGTTGTCGCGAGTGACGAGGTTCGGCGGCCTGGGGGCGCGGGACCGAGACGTTGCCTAAAGGGTCGGCGAGAACAATTCGCGCAGGGGTTCTCCGTCGGCCAGACGGTACGGTCGCTGTTGGTGATCGTGGATTTCGGTTGTGTGGTCGATGCCAAACCGCCAGTAGAGGGTGGCGGCCAGGTCGCCCGGCGTGACCGGATTCGACGCCGGATAGGCGCCCAACCGATCGCTCGATCCGTAGACCAGTCCGCCGCGCGCGCCTCCACCCGCCAACACCACGGTGTAGCAGTCGGGCCAATGATCACGGGCGCCGTACTTATTGATCCGTGGGGTACGGCCGAACTCGCCCATCGCGATCACCAGCGTCGAGGCGAGGAGTCCCCGTACCTGGAGGTCTTCGATCAACGCTGTCAGCGCNCGGTCGGCCGGTGGCAGGAGGCTGTTTTTGAGCGGGCTGAAGTTGCTGTAGTGGGTATCCCAATTGCTCCCGCTGCCGCCGTTGAATTGGCGATGGTTGACATTGACGAAGCGGACGCCGGATTCCACCAATCGGCGCGCCACGAGGACACTTTGACCGTGCTTATTGCGCCCGTAACGCTCTCGGGTGAGGGGACTCTCTTGCGCGATGTCAAAGCCGGTGCGAAGCGGCTCTGAACGGAGCAGATCGGCTGCCCGGTGATACGTTGCGCGGGCCGCTTTGGCGTCGTTCAGAACCGCCAAAAACGGGTGGTGCGCGTTGAACTGACGCTGCAGAGAGCGACGGTCGTCGATTCGATCGTGGGACAAACCGTTCGGTAGATCGAGTTCACGCACCCGGAAATCAGTCGCGCTCGGATCGTGGTCAACTTGGAAGCCACTGTACGCGTTTCCTAAGAACCCCGCGGTTTGGCCCGGAAGTTTGACCGTCCGGTACATCACATGGGGCAAGGCGACGTGCGGCAGCAGTCCCCGCTGGTCGCGTTTGATATAGCTCAATACGGTGCCGAAACTGGGAAAGCTATTCGCGTCGTCGACCAGAAAGGTCACATCTCCCTGGATCGGGGCTCGGCCACACAGCGCTTCGACGGCCGCCGCGTTGTGGTCGCGCATGCGGTGGTGCATGCTGCGGACGAGCGTCAATTTGTCCGCGATGCGGGCGAGACGTGGTAGGTGCTCGCAGACACGTAAGCCGGGTACGTTGGTCGCAATCGATTGAAATTCGCCGCGCACCTCACTCGGCGCGTCGGGTTTCATGTCCCACATGTCAAGGTGGCTCGGCCCCCCGAAGTAGTAAATCAGGATGCACGCCTTGATCGGCGGCAGTCCGCCTGAGGGCGTGGGGTGGGAGGCGAGGGGCGCCGCTGCGAGCCGAGCGACGTTGAAACCGACCAGACCGAGCGCACCGCGGCCCAGTAGATCGCGGCGGCCCAAGTCGGCCGGCCGCTGTCGAGTTGGTGTGCGGTCGGGTGTCATGTCCAACGATTCCCTGCGGGCGTGAGACAGGCCCGAGCGGGCGGGGACTCTCATCGAGTAGCATTACTCGCTGTTGTGTCTATTCTGGTGACGTTGGTGTTTTGCCGCTAGTCGCGGCCGGCAAAAAAGTCCCCAACGGAGGTGGGATCGAGCGAGCGCGCGTCGGTTTGGATGGAGAGGGCCGCGGCGCACCCTGCGGCGGGGCGTTGCCAGGGTCGGACCGATCGTGGACGATGTCGGAAAGAGGGATGAGCTGCGTGGGTGGGTGACGCGTGCAGCCCGCCGAGCGCTACCGCGACGGCGCCCGAGGTGTGGCATATGAATGGAGCCCAAGACGAGACCATTCAGCTCGACCAATTCCTCAAATGGGTGGGCGCGGTGGGGACCGGTGGCGAGGCCAAACGCGTGATTCAAGCGGGGCGGGTGCGGGTCAATGACCAGCGGGAGACACGCCGTAGGCGAAAGCTCTCGCCGAACGATGTGGTGGTGTTGGGCGAGCGGTCGTTTGTGGTCCAGTTCGACGGCCCGCCTGGGGAGTCGGGCTGAGCGGCGATCGCTCGTTCCGCCGCGAGGAACCCGCCGGGCGGTCAATGGGTAGGTCGGACCGCTCCGTCGGCCCCATTGGGTAGCGGCCCGACCTGTCCGAGACGCGGACCGCGGATTGAGCTATCCTGGTGGCTGCCCGCTGGCTCGGGTGATCGTTGAGTTATCCCGCCAACACAGGCTGTGATCGGTTCGCCGACTAGGGCGGCGAATACACCGCCAGCCTGTGCGGCTATTCCCGGAGAGGACCGATGTTTCGGTATTCGCGCTGGAGCCTGTCGCTGCTGCTCAGCTACGGCGGTCTGATCGCCGAGATTCGGGCTGACGCGCCCGTCAGTTTCAGCCGGGACGTTCTCCCGATCCTCTCGGACCGCTGCTTCAAATGCCACGGACCGGACGCGACGCAGCGCCAGGCGGAGCTGCGTCTCGACCTGCGGGAATCGGCCACGGCGGACCGCGATGGGCGCGCGGCGATCGTCCCACGCGACCTCACAGCCAGTCAGCTGATGGTCCGGATTCGCAGCGCCGATCCCGATCTGCGGATGCCTCCGCCCGATTCCCAGCGGAAGCGCCTCAGCCCAGTTGAGATGGCGATCCTCCAGCGGTGGATTGAGCAAGGTGCGCCGTGGGGCCGCCACTGGTCGTTTGAGAGACCGACGCGTCGGAGTCCTCCCGTCGCGAACGCGCACCCGATCGATGCCTATGTGAGAGCACGGCTGTCGCGGGAAGGTCTCAGGATTGCGGCGGGGGCCGCCAAGCACACGTTGGTCCGGCGGTTGTCGTTCGACCTGACCGGTCTGCCGCCGACCCGAGACGAAGTCGAGGCGTTCGTCACCGACGACTCGCCGCGCGCCTATCCTGCGCTAGTGGACCGATTGCTCGCATCTCCGCATTACGGGGAACGGATGGCCATGTGGTGGCTCGACGCGGCTCGCTATTCAGACACCGATGGGTACCAGGGCGACGGGACGCGCAGCAATTGGCCATGGCGGGATTGGGTGGTGCAAGCGTTCCAAGGCAACATGCCGTTCGATCAATTCACGATCGAACAATTTGCGGGGGATCTGCTGCCCGATGCGACTTCGGATCAAATCCTCGCGACCTGTTTTCATCGGAACCACATGACCAATGGTGAAGGTGGACGAGATCCGGAAGAATCGCGGATCGACTACGTCATCGATCGGGTCAACACGACGGGTACCGTATGGCTCGGATTGACTCTCGGATGTGCGCAGTGTCACGCTCACAAGTTCGACCCCATCTCGCAACGAGAGTACTACCGTCTGTTTGCGTTTTTCAACAGCATCGACGAAGACGGAAAGGCTGGCGGCGGCGCAAAACCCTATCTCGCATACCGATCACCCTTCGTCGCGCGGGCTGTAGAGGAGGCGCAGGGGGTCGTCGCGGGCCGACGGCCGTTGGCGGACGCAACCCGCCTGCGGGCCGAGGCCGAGTTCGAGGTTTGGCTGGAAGAGGTCGTCGCCGCCGTCCGCGGGGGCTTTCAGCCGTGGCATGCGCTGCAGGCCCGGTTACTGGAAACCGTGGAGGGCACGGCCCTGACCCAGCAAGCGGATGGGACCGTGCAGGCCAGCGGACCCGATCCACGCCAGGACGACTACCGGTTGACCGCAGCGCCGGGAGTACGGCGCGTGACCGGATTGCGGCTGGAAGTGTTTCCCCACAAGTCGCACACCGACGGTAAGCTCGCCCGCGGCGCGAGCGGTGAATTCATCCTCACCGACGTCAAACTTCAACTACGTACAAAGGGTCGTTCCCAGTTGCGCGACATCGAACTGAGCAGCGCGGTGGCCGACGCCGAGAAGGATGTCGGTGGGCGAAACTACGGCAAAGTCCAAGGTACCCTCGATGATGACCCCCGTAATGGCTGGACCACCGCATCGCATGATCCGCGGCAATCACACGTGGCCGTCTTTGCGCTCGACGCACCGCTGCAGGTCGATGACGATCAGGAACTCGTGTTCACGATGCTGCACCGCTCGACGGTTGGGGACGCGAATGTGGGGCGATTTCGGGTCTCGGTAACCGATCAAGCGGGCCCCGCGGTCCGTTCGTTGGCCGCGATGCCTCTGGAGGAGTTGTCCGGGGCAAAGGTGACCGATGCGGGACAGGTGTCCACGGGTCTGCGCGGTCGGCTACTCGACCAATTCCTCAGTGACCACGCAGCGCACCAACAGGCGCAGCGCGAGCTGGCTCGTGCGCAGCGGCAGCTGACGGAGGTCAAACGGGCGGTCGCAGCGCAGCGCGTGATGGTGTTGTCCGAACGGGGTACAGCGCGACGCACGTTTGTCCTCCAGCGGGGCGTCTGGAATAGTCACGGCGTCGAAGTGCGTCGGGGAGTGCCCGCTGCAATCTTGCGGCGACCAGCTGAGGCGGTGGCTTCACGGAGCGACCTGGCCCGCTGGCTCGTGTCCCCCGAGAACCCGCTCACGGCGCGGGTCGTGGTCAATCAACTGTGGCAGATGTTGTTTGGCGCCGGCCTGGTGCGCACGCCGGAAGATTTTGGCTTGCAGGGCGAGTTTCCGACCCACCCGGACCTGCTCGACTGGTTGGCGGTCGAGCTGATGGAACAGGACTGGAACCTCAAACACCTGTTGCGCCTGATGGTGACCAGTCGTACCTACCGGCAAGACAGTCGGGTAACGCCGGGATTGTTGGAGCGGGATCCGGAGAACCGGTTATGGGGTCGCGGCGCGCGGTTCCGGCTGCCGAGCTGGATGATCCGCGACTCTGCGCTGCGATCGAGTGGCTTGCTGAACCCGGCTGTGGGTGGACCGCCGGTCATGCCGTATCAACCGAACGGGGTGTGGGCGGAGATGTTCATGGGCCGTTTTCGTTACCAGCCGAGCCAGGGAGCGGCTCAGTATCGGCGCACACTCTACGCGTTTTGGAGGCGCAGCGCAGCACCCACGTTCCTGTTCGACAGCGCCCAACGCCGGGTCTGCGAGGTCCGTCCTCGACAGACCAATACACCGCTGCACGCGTTGACGCTGTTGAATGACCTCAGCATCCTGGAGGCATCGCGTGCGCTTGCGCGCACCGTGATTGGACAACGCCCCGAGCCAGAGCAACGCCTGAGGCTCCTGTTTCATGCGATTCTCTCTCGGTCCCCCAGCGACTCAGAGCTGAAGGTCCTGGTACGAGAAGTCTCACGGGCGCGCCGCTACTACGCGCAATCGGTCGACAGCGCGCAGCAGTTGATGGAGTTCGGACAGCCCGAACAGCGGCACTCCGAACAGGTCATCGAAGTCGCGGCGCACCTGGTGGTGGCCAGTATGCTCTTCAATCTCGACGAGGCGATCACGCATGAGTAACCGGCTCGATGACCGGACGGCTGACGGGACGGCGATAGCCCGGCGGCATTTTCTGCGGAGGTGTAGCGGCCTCAGCCTGGGAACGATTGCGCTGGGCCTGCTCGAGGACCGTACATCGGCGGTGGGGGTGGATTCCCCGGTCGCGATTGGACGTCCGGACCTACCGCACCACGAGCCTCGCGCCAAGAACGTGATCTTCCTCACGCAATCTGGAGGGCCGTCGCAAATCGAGTTGTTCGACCATAAACCGGGGTTGTCGAAGTGGGCCGGTCAGGAACTGCCGGCCAGCGTGCGCCAAGGCCAACGATTGACCACCATGACGGCGAGTCAGAAACAGTTGATTATGCCTGCGCGGACCCAATTCGGCCGCTACGGTGAGAGCGGAGCGACGATTGGGGAGTGGCTGCCCTATCATGCGCGGATCGCGGATGACGTCTGTTTTGTTAAGTCCATGGTCACCGATCAGATCAATCATGCGCCGGCGATGACCAAGTTCCTGACTGGTCATCAGATCCCGGGTCGGCCCAGCCTGGGCGCCTGGGCGAGTTACGGGCTGGGCAGCGAAAACAGCAACTTGCCCGACTACTTGGTGCTGCTTTCCAAGATGAAACGATCGAGCGATCAACCGTTGTACGACCATTATTGGGGCAGTGGATTTCTGCCGTCCCGCTACCAGGGAGTCAAGCTGCGCAGTGCCCACGACCCGGTCCTGTACCTGCGTGACCCTCGGGGGCTGCCTCGGAATTTGCGTCGGGGGATGCTCGACGGAATTCGTGAAATCAACCAAATGCGATTCGAACAGACGGGCGACCCGGAGATTCAGACGCGGATCCGACAGTACGAGATGGCGTGGAGAATGCAATCGAGCATCCCCGAGTTGACCGACCTAAGCGACGAGCCGGAAGCGACCTTCGAGCAGTACGGACCCGATTCGCGCCGTCCCGGAAGCTACGCCGCGAACTGTGTTTTGGCCCGACGGCTGATCGAACGGGGTGTTCGATTTGTGCAGTTGTTTCACCCCGACTGGGACCATCACAGCCGGCTCAGTTCCTGGTGCGTTGCTCGCTGTCGCGATACCGACCAGGCGAGCGCCGCACTGGTGCAGGATCTCAAACAGCGTGGCTTGCTCGATGAGACGCTGGTGCTGTGGGGAGGAGAATTTGGGCGCGGCGTGGCGGGTCAGGGGAAATGGGACAGCCCCGACGGCGGGCGAGATCACCATCCGCGCTGTTTTACGATGTGGATGGCCGGCGGTGGGATGCGACCGGGAATGACCTATGGAGCAACCGACCCATTTAGTTACAACGCGGTGGAAGACCCGGTGCACGTCCGCGATCTGCACGCCACGATCTTGCACCTTCTGGGAATCGACCACCGCCGCTTCACGTATCGGTTCCAGGGCCTCGACTTCCGTCTCACGGGTGTCGAGGAGTCGCGCGTTATTCGAGAAATCATCCGCTAAGCGAGACCCCGGCCATGCGCTATCACCTCCTATTCGCGCTGCTTGTGATCATCCATTCTAGGGTGGCTGCCGAAGAGTCTCATGATGTGTGGCCGGGCCTGGCGCCCGGCGAGACGACGCGTGAGCTGGGTCAGATCCTCCCGTTTCGGAAGTCGGAGGTGCCCCCGGTGACGCGCGTGGTCAAGATCACGCGCCCCACGTTTTCGGTGCACCTGGCGCCGAAACCCAACGGCAGTGCCGTGGTGATCCTCCCCGGCGGCGGATTTGGTAAAGTCGTGCCCGACAAGGAGGGAACCGAAGCCGCCGAGTGGCTCAACGGGCACGGTGTGTCTGCCTTCGTGGTCCGTTACCGTACGACGTCGGGTACGAAGATTCCCGGTTGGGTGAAACCGCTTCAGGATGCGCAGCGGATGATGGCGCTGGTCCGTTCGCAGGCGGAGCGTTGGGGTCTTCGCGAGGATCGGATCGGGCTGGTCGGCTTTTCGGCCGGCGGGCAGGTCGCCGCGCGGCTGCTCTGTGACGGTGGCAAACGGACCTACTCCCGCATCGATGCGGTGGACGACGTATCGCATCGGCCGGCTTTCGCCATTCTGGTGT
>PADE01000217.1 GCA_002702965.1 Planctomycetaceae bacterium | reverse complement strand
CAGTCCATCCAACAGCGGAATCGGTGCCGTTTACGTGGATCAAATCTCATCTAGCCGAGAAGTACCAGATAGAGTGCCGTAGCATCTCCAACTTCTTCGTGGGCATCTTGGATGAGTACGAGCTTGTTGGCGGAAATCGCAACAGAGCTGTGAAGTGTGAATGAGTCCTGTGAGGACTCACCAATTACCGCAGGACTCACGGGAGGACTCACCATTTGAGTCCCGCAATGTCCGATAACAATCGGTAGCGAATAACGNTGTTAACCTAAACCACAACTTGGAAATGACTTAGGNNGAATNGCCNGAAGAAATCCAAGGGGCGTAGTGGGCGATACTGGATTTGAACCAGTGACCTCCGCAATGTGAGTGCGGCGCTCTAACCAACTGAGCCAATCGCCCCTTTGCGGCCACGAGTGTACTTCATTCGCGTAGGGTTGACTACCGGCGCGAATTGTAGCGTCTTGGGTGGTCTTGTGTCGGCGTCAGCTCGGCCAGCTTNGTTCCNACCTGCCAGCAGTCGACGCGATCTCCATCAGTCGGCTTTTTCGGTAGCTTGTTCGGTAGCTTGTTCGGTAGCTTGTTCGGTAGCTTGTTCCGGCTCGCGGTCTTTTGGTTCTGTGGGAGGGGGCTCAAACCGAGGAGCGGTGGCCTCTTCGTAGTCGTCGTAATCTGCACTCGCGCCACTATTTTCGTTGTAAGAGTAGGGGGTTGCATTCACGGTGGTGTCGATGTTCGATTGGAACTCCGTCAGGCCCTTGCGAAACTCGCGGTAGCTCCCGCCCAACTGCTTGGCCACGTCCGGGAGTTTTTTTCCAAACAAGAGCACGGCGATGCCCCCGATGATCGCCATCTCCATCATGCCGAGACCGGCAAATCCGATCAGCTCGTAAGAGGTTGCAGAGAAGACCGACATAGGTTGACCTCAGAAAGAAAACCGAGCGCCATTATAGAACTCGAGGAATGACCGTAGTTGCGGCCGTTGATCGATGAACCGTGTGCTGGGGATCGATGAGTGGTGGCTACTCTGCAACCTTCTCGTCGACGCTCTTGACGGCATCGTTCACTTCGTCTTCGATGCCCTGCACCCCCTTCTTGAATTCCACTGCGCTGCGCCCGAGATTGCGCATCAAGGAGGGCAATTTGGTACCACCGAAGAGAAGCAAGATGATCCCCATGATCAGCATCAGTTCCATGGGACCGGGCATCATGAAGCCCAACGGCACAGCAAATGCAACCAGAGTGGACATGACAGCGCTCTCGCAAGAAAGAGGAAACTCGAGGATTTCCGCAAACAAGTGGCGAAAGCGGACAACGGCCCGGAACAGGGCGTTGTCAGAACCAACTCGCGCGGCTTCAGCTCACCCACAGGCAAACCGAGTCATACGAACGATTGTCTTCCATTCTAACGGCTCGCGCCCCTCTGTCAAATGGTAGATCGATTCGCATAAGGTGTTTAATCGACATAGTTTATGCAAGTGAATGGGGCGTTGCGACGGTGCGCTACAAGGGCATTGCCGGGGCCGCTCGCCCTACCCTCAGTCCCAGCGGTGGGGTGCATTTGAGATTGTGCGATTGGGTCCGTTAGNCCTTATAATCCACACTCTGGGTGTGCGCTGTTGGTTTTAGCTTCGGCCGTCTCAAGTCGTTCGACCGCATACGGAAAGTCGCTGCCGTGTTAGAGATTTTGACGGGATCCAGTATCNCGAACTGTCAAGGTTTGCATCGTCGCGCGGTGTTGCGTGTCGGGAGCCTGGCGATGGGTGGCCTCGGTTTGGGAGACTTGCTGAGACTGCAGAGCCGCGCCGAAACACGTGACATCTGGCGCGGAAAATCGGTGGTGGTGCTATTCCTGACGGGGGGCCCCAGCCAGATCGAGACGTTTGATCCCAAGATGGATGCTCCCTCAGATTTCCGTAGCGTGACCGGAGAGCTGCAAACGCGTATTCCGGGCGTTACGATCGGGGGGACATTTGACTACCTGGCGCCCTTGGCCGACCGTCTCGCGATGATTCGGTCGTTTGCGCACTCGAACAGCGATCATACGGGCGGCGTTCAATTGGTGATGCGTTGTGGAAACCCGACCGGTGCGGGGATGGGGTCGATTGCCACCCGCCTGCGCGGGATCAGCCATCCCGTATCGGGGATGCCGACACACGTCTATCTGACGTCGAAGGAGACCGATCGACAGTTCAACAAGGAACGTTTGCGTCTCTTGGAAGCGCTCGGTCCAGGTCAACTGGGAGGCGTCTACGCACCGTTTGAAATAGGTGGAGACGATCAATTTCAAAAAGCAGTCACATTGCGCATCTCGCAGCGCCGGTTAGACGATCGACTGGCGCTACAGCGGTCGCTGGATCGACTGAACCGTCAGACAGATGCGACGGGCGTGCGGGAGCAGCTGGACCCATTTGCACAACAGGCAGTGGANCTGTTGTTGGGAAAGTCACGAGCCGCCTTTGATCTCAGCGAAGAGGACCCGAGACTCCTCGAACGGTATGACACCGGGCAGTATACGACGGGCATTCACGCTAATCGCGCTTCGACGCTGGGGCGTCAGCTGCTGTTGGCCCGGCGTTTGTGTGAAGCCGGGTGTGGATTCATTTCGATCCACAACCCCGGTTGGGATATGCACGGCGGGGATACCCAGTTGAACATGCCGGACGGGATGGAGATGTTGGGCCGACCGGTGGATCGTGCAGTGAGCGCGTTTCTGCAAGANATCGAGCAACGGGGATTGAGTGAGAAAATCCTGTTTGTCCTGACCGGCGAGTTCGGCCGGACGCCCAAAATCAAGCCGAATGGTGGCCGAGATCATTGGCCGCGTCTCAGTACACTGGCTTTTGCGGGAGGCGGCTTGCGAGTAGGTCAGACGGTCGGTCGTTCGACCGCCCGGGCCGAAGAGCCCCAGAGCGAACCTGTGGGCGTCGAGAATCTCTTGGCGACCGTATTGCACACGCTGTTCGACGTGCCACGTTTGCGACTAGTTGCTAATCTTCCCGGCGATCTCGCCGCGCTGATCGACCGGGCGCAGCCGATTCGACAGCTGTTCTAGACGCTGGCCGCGGTTCTGCTGAGAGCGNGGATTCGGTTCGGTATGCGGCGGCCCCGGTGACGCGAACTCCGAGTTTGTCCGAGGGAATGTGTCGTTCTGACGGGAACCGCACGCGCCATAGGCTGGCGCGGCCCGCAACGTGTCCGGTTTCCGACTGATGACGATTTGTACGATAAACGCCCAAACCATCAAGAACACCACGCTGAGAGCGGTCTGGATGGTAGTGACGGTCATCGGAATAGTCCTGCTCGGAGTTGAAAACTCGGGACGACGCCAGGTAGTACCCTTACATCGGACTTCGACGAAACACATGTCAACGTTGACTCGGTGGCAAGGTGCAAGTTCGGTNTTCCCCGATTGCACGGTCCACAAAGTTCTCCCAGACCGAACAGCTTGTCACCCCTCTCGCGTCTCGAAAAAAGCTGTGTAGAACGGGCCGCTCGAAGGATCTTGCGAAATCGTTTTTGCGGAATCAAGCGGTCCGTGTAACTGGTTGTTGCGAGGTGCCCGTGTTAGGATACGCGAGCGTGGTATGGGCGAGCTGTGACCCTCGCGAGGTGGGAATACAGCAGATCGGTAGACGGGGGGCTTGTGCCCTGGCTGCCGATCAGGATGCCCAATCTGGTATTCCATCGGGCATGCGGCCTGAACGGCATCGACCTCGCGTCTCATCTCTATGCCGGATCAATCCAGAACGGGTGTCATCTTGAATCGAACGTCGTCGAGCTTTGCCTGGACCAGTGCGGCGACCATTCTGTTGGGTTCCTTCTTGCTGTTCCAGGTTCAGCCGATGATCAGCAAGATGATCCTCCCCTGGTTCGGTGGGAGCCCCGCGGTATGGACAACCTGCATGCTCTTTTTCCAGGTCGCGTTGCTGGCGGGTTACGCGTACGCCGACGTGCTCGTTGCCTTGGAACGCCCGGCGCGCCAATTGCGAGTCCATCTGCCGCTGCTGGTGTTGGCGGTCGTGCTCTGTCTGCCGACGATCTCTCCCGCCGATTCCTGGAAGCCTCGAGATGGACAAATGGCGATCCAGCGGATCCTGTGGTTGCTTTCGGTTCAAGTAGGGATTCCCTACCTGGTACTGTCGGCCAATGCGCCGCTCGTGCAGGCCTGGTTTGCGCGACGTTATCCGAGTCGTTCTCCGTACCGCTTGTACGCCTTGTCAAACGTCGGCTCTTTGGGAGCCCTGTTGAGTTATCCTTTCTTGGTTGAACCCTGGTTGGCGACCAATATTCAAGGCGCTGCCTGGTCGGCGGCATTCTGTCTCTACGCGGCCTGCAGCGGTGCCCTGTTGGTGATTCTGTGGCGGCTCCAGAACGCGACCCATCTCGATCAACCGCTCGATGCCACCGTGTCTATAGCACCCGATGCTGCGGCTGCGGACGATGCGAATCAGCTCCCTTCCTGGGGTACTCGACTCACCTGGTTAATGTTGCCGGCGCTCGGATCGGTGATCCTTCTCGCGGTCACCAATCATCTCTGTCAGGACGTGGCCGTGGTCCCCTTTTTCTGGATTGTGCCACTGAGTCTCTATCTGCTGACGTTCATCATCTGTTTCGACCGAGAGCAGTGGTATGCGGGACGCTGGTGGGCCCCGGCGGCCGCGGCCGCCATCCTGTTGGTGTCTGTTTCGATGGTTGACAGCGAAATCGAACAGGCGTTTACCTGGCTCACCAAGATGGACGTCAGCTTGGATTGGCTGACGGACAACATCAAGGTGCAGACCGGTGTCTATCTGGCGATGCTGTTCCTGGTCTGTATGGTTTGTCACGGCGAGTTGGTTTGTCGCAAACCGGCCGCTGGCCGTTTGACTTCGTTTTACCTGATGGTGGCCGCCGGGGGAGCATTGGGTGGTGCGGTCGTGGCGTTGGTCTGTCCCGCGCTGGGTGACACGGTGGCCATGGATAGCCCCTTTCGGAAGATTCTCAGCAGTTATTTCGAACTCAATTTTGGCCTCTTGGGGGCGCTCTGCTTGGCGCTNTCGGTGACCTGCTTCGGTTGGGGTTGGTTGGACGGCTGGCGAGCCAAACCCGCGCACGCTTGGCGTTTGACCCTCAAGCTCGGTTGTTCGCTACTGGCGCTGGGCTCGATTGCTTTTGTCACCTGGGCGCAGATTTCAGACCTCGATTCATATGCGCTTGTGATTAAGCGCAATTTTTACGGGAAGCTGACGGTCTCCGAACACTACGCCGGAGAACCGGGATTTCATGGTTTGGCGTTGTACAACGGCAACATCCTCCACGGGTACCAATTGCAACAGGGAGCTGCGCGGAACGAACCGACGACGTACTACGAGCGCACCAGTGGGATCGGTTTGGCGATGGACCTGATGAGCCCCGATCTACCCAAACGTGTCGGTGTGGTGGGNTTGGGCGCTGGAACGATTGCGGCGTTAGGACGCCCGGGAGACGAAATCCGTTTTTACGAGATCAATCCCGCGGTCGAGAGTCTCTCGGGAAAGGAGGGGCAGTATTTTACGTTTCTCGCGGAGAGCGAGGCGAACTGCGATGTCGTCTTAGGCGATGCGCGCGTTCAGATGGAACGGGAGCTAGAACAACAGAACTTTGAGCCGTTTGACATCATCGCGTTGGATGCATTTAGCAGTGATGCGATTCCGGCGCATCTGATCACTCGCGAAGCTTTCGACGTTTACAGCCGGTATACCAAGCCTACCGGTGTCATCGCCTTCCATATCAGCAATCGCTATATCGATTTGGTCCCCGTGGTGATGGGGCTTATCGAAAACTCCGCATGGCGACCGCTGCTGATTGAGCGCTTTGATATGACGAACGGCGGAATGCACACGGCTTCGTCGGATTGGATTCTGGTCGCAAAGGAGACCGCGTTTCTGGACGACATCCAGGCGTATATCCAGCAGCGGCGGGAACTGGGTGACCGCAGTGCGGTCTCGTATGTTCCCGATATGCGCGGGCAACCGACAATTCTCTGGACCGATCGGTTCAGTAATCTCTTTCAGGTGTTGCACTCACCGGAAGACTACACCCCGGAGACGGCTGACCCGTAACTTGACGTCGCGCTGCTGAGCACGTGGCGCGAGTGAAGCTCAGGTCGCATCCCGTTGGCGGCGGCNCTCATAGAGCATGATCGCGGCAGCTACCGAGACGTTCAGGCTGTCGCTTGTTCCCTGCATCGGTATCACGACTGGCGAGGTCCCTGACCCCTGCCATGCCGGAGAGAGTCCTCGGGCTTCACTGCCAAGGACGACCGCGACACGGCCTCCCAGATCGGCTTCGGTATAACCGAGTTTCCCGTCGACACGGGCAGCGAGAATACGGAACTTCTGACGGTCCAACCAGTCCCGCGCTTCGGCTCCGGCGGCAACAGCGACCGGTGTGGTGAACAGGGTGCCGATGCTACTGCGAATCGTATTTGGATTGCAGAGGTCGGTCGCCGGATCGGTGACGATGACTGCTGCTGCGCCGGCGGCGTCCGCGGTCCGCAGAACGGCACCGATGTTCCCCGGTTTTTCGACGTCTTCCAAGACGATGAGCAACCCATTTTTTCTCAGAGTTAACCGCTCCAGCGCAAAGAGAGGAGCGTCTGCTACCGCGATGATGCCCGAGCTCTGATCACCGTAGCAAATTCGGTTCCAGGCCGGCTGGCTAACCGAAAGGACATCGGTTCCCGATGTGGTCAACAGCTCGATGAGGGATGCATGACGCTCCAACTCCGCGGGCAGTCCGATTAGTTCGCGGATNGCCAGGCCGCTTTTCAAGGCCTGTTCGATCGGCCGCATCCCATCGATGATGATTCGTCCCTGTTTTTCGCGACCGCGTCGCTTTCGCAATTGGGTGATCTTCCTGATCCGCGGATTGTGAATGCTGCGAATGTAATGCGACATGATCTCAGGGGATCGATTGGAATCGTGCTGCTCGGACCGTCTCGCCATCCGCGGGAAGACTCATTATGGAAGCGGATCCTTTCGGACCCAGTCTTGGTTACCGACCGTTTCTGTTCTTTTCGCCCAGCGCGCAACGACGCCGCTGGCGAGCCGCCGTCCTCCATTCGTAGTTAGTGCAAGAGCCGTCGACTCGAGACAACCGCCAGCGGGGATACCCGCGCGCTGTAGCGCCTCGGTGAGTTGCGCGGCATCGACGCCCGACGTGTGACAGGTGAGCAGCACAAANCGTGGTGCACCGGCGGTCAGTGCGAGACAGTCCTGCAGCAGGGCCGGCAAGTGATTTTCCAGGTGCCACTGCTGCCCTTTGGGACCATGTCCAAAACTGGGAGGATCGAGGATGATTGCGTCGTACTGATTGCCACGTTTATGTTCGCGCCGGGCGAATTTCTGCACATCCTCGACGATCCAGCGAATGGGCTGTTGCCCCAGACCCGACAACTGGGCGTTATCGCGCGCCCATGCTACGACGTTGCTGGCCGCGTCCAAGTGGACAACCTGGGCGCCGCATCGGGCGGCGATCAGGGAACTGACACCGGTGTAGGCAAACAGGTTGAGTACGCGGATGCCCGGCTCGGATTTCGCGAGTTGGCCTGCCAACCAGTTCCAGTTCTCCCACTGCTCAGGAAAAACACCGATCTGGCCCGACGGTGTGGTTCTTAGTTCGACTTGGATGGGGCCGAATTGACACGGCCATCGGCTTTCGACTCCGGGCTGTCGTTTCCATTCGCCTCTGGAACGGGAGATCTTCTGGAAGCGGGCGTGCGCGGTGGTCCACACGTCGGATCTTGTCCTCGTGAACTTGCGCGCCGCCGGGCTGGGGCGATCGAGCAACAACCGACCGAATCGTTCCAGTTTACGGCCGCCGCCAAAGTCGACGAGTTCGTATTGATTGGTGGAGAACATGTTAGGGGAGCGCCGGAAACCGGATCGCCTCGATGGGTCGAAATGGACAAGCAGCCCCGCACGGCCCGTCGAGTCCGTTGTGACTCACAGGTTGAGAGCGCATTGAAGATGACCACTCAAGATGACGCTGCCAAGGTCCGAGCTTGGCTCACCCGTGGCGTGATAGTTGGTTTGATCGGAAAGTGTTGATGTCGTGTGCGGACCATGACGCTGGGCTGCTGATCGGTCGTGAACTTGGAGTACCGCAGGACAAGTCCCCCAGAGAAGTCGAGTGCTGCGGGTGTCGCCGGACCCACTACCAGAGACAGGGGACCCTGGAAATTCAGTGGTGTTAATACCGCGGTGCTCGACGCTTGGGGGAGGTCGTGGAGGTATTCTAACTGATCGTTTTCCGATTTCTGTCGGCCGACCACGACTTTGGTGTCCCCGTTCAAACGAAAGTGGCGTCCTAGTTTCAACAGATCGTAGTCCCACATTCCGGCAGCCGGATCTAATTGGATGAGATCGGTGACCTTGCGCGCAAATTGAGGTTCGGTTAGTGCGCATCCGGTTGACGGCGACGGAATGTTATTGAAATGGAATTTGCGGGCCAACGCGATCAGTCCTTTCCGACTACGACCGCAAAAATCAAACAGCCGCTCCCGGTCAACCCAGCCTTCGCGCTCGGGAAGGGTTGGGGGTAGGAGCCGGGCGGAAAGCGGTCGCAACAACAGATCGTCGAGTGCGGAGTGGTGGGAAATGGTCTCCAAGTCGCGACGCTTTTGGCTCATCGGTCGCTGCCCGATTACTTCGCCACTTACGATGAAATCGGCTCCCACCTGTTCCATGAATCGGTACGCTCTCTGAAACATGTAGATCCGACAGTCGACGCACGGGTTCGCCCCTTTCCCGTATCCAAACCGAGGGCTTTTCACCAGCTCAAGATAGTCATCTTCTGCGCCGAGTACGGTGATCCGAACTCCCAGGTCTTGTGCAGCGCGACCGGCGGTTTCCTGACAACACGAGAACAGGGTCTTGAAATTGACCGCTTCCACCGCGATGCCCTGATCCTGCATCAGCCGGATCGCGAGCATGCTGTCTAAGCCACCAGACAGGAGTGCTATACAACTTCGAGTCACCGCAGTCGGATCCTTGCTTACAAAGCAGAGCGGTCGTCACCGAAATTCGTAGGGGAAATCGAAGCGGATTATTGGGCCGCTGTGTTCCCCATCATCTCATCGAGTGCGTTGCTCGCGGCACGCTGTTCGGCTTCTTTCTTCGAGCGTCCCCAGGCCGGGTGAAATTGGCGTTTACCAATTCTCGCCATCACGCTGAAACACTTTTCATGGTCCGGTCCCTGTTCGTCGACCACTGGGTAATGAGGAGTGATTCCATATTCCCGTTGGGCCAGCTGTTGTAATTGGGCCTTAAAGTTTGTTTCCAGAGCGCCGCTGGCGGCCCTCTCGATTTCAGGATCGATCGAGGATTCGATGAACGTTCGAACCGCGCCGAGGCCTCCGTCGAGGTAGATTGCTGCAACCAGTGATTCGTAGACATTGGCCATCAAGGAGAGCGGCACTTCGTCTCCAGAAGTCACTCCTTTGCCGACGATCAGGCAATCCTGGAGTCTCAGTGATTCACTGACACGAGCGCACGTTTGACGGCTAACGACTTCGGACTTGATCCGCGTTAGTTCCCCTTCGAGACACTCAGGAAAGCGGTGAAACAGCGACTCGCAGATGACGGCACCGAGGATTGCGTCGCCAAGAAACTCGAGCCGCTCGTTCGAATCGAGTCGGTGACGGGCGCCAGAAGCGTGGGTCAGTGCAGATCGCAGGAGTTCACGATCCTGGAACGTATAACCGATCTGTTGTTGGCAGAGATCGAGTTGGTCTCCCCGTTCACGTACGGCTGACGCCGGCGACGTGGTGGATCTGGGTTGGGGGGACATCGTTCCTGAAAACGAAGAGTTCCTGAAAACAGAAGAGGTTTCTTGTCACACCGGACGAGCAGATTCGGGCGCAAGCCACAACGGTCAAACTATCGGGCTTGTCGCGGGTTGTCAACTTGTTCTGCGCTAACCGCGGTCCGCTGTCGATGCGGGAAATGAGATCGCTTCGTGGCAGGCGGCGCCGCGGCTAGCTTTCGGTCGCCTCACAACGCCCGAAAATCATCCTCCCAGCGCTGGTCTGTAGCACACTAGTGACCAAGATCGGAACTTTGTTACCAATCTGCCGGCGTCCTTCTTCAACCACGATCATCGTACCATCGTCGAGATAGCCGACTCCCTGATTTGTTTCTTCTCCAGCCTTGACAATCTGGACGGCGAATCGTTCACCGGGAAGGAAGAGTGGTTTGAGGGAGTTGGAGACATCATTCAAGTTGATGACCGGCACGCTGTGGATAGTGGCGACTTTATTGAGGTTGTAATCTCCCGTGACGACTTTGCCATTCAAGTTGCGAGCCAGCAGCACCAGTTTCATGTCGACCGGCTGGTTTTCCATTTCCAGGGTTTCAGACTCATGGATCTTCAAGTCGACCGAGTCGTTGTTGTGCAGCCGGTTGACAATGTCGAGTCCGCGGCGCCCACGCGCCCGCCTCAATTTGTCGTTGCTGTCGGCAATATTTTGTAACTCGCTGAGAACGAAGCGTGGCATGACCAGTTGATTGTCGATGATGTCGGTCTCCAACAAGTCCGCGATGCGGCCATCGATAATGACGCTGGTGTCGAGAATGAACGGTTTGTGCCCCTTGATTTCTTTCGAGAATTCGACGTAGGGAATAATGAAGCGGAATTCATCCTTGGTTTGTATCAGCAGACTGATACAGATGTACGACAGCCCGGTTGCCAGGATGACGCGGATCGTTCCATGGAATTCGGAAGCCTCTATTTGGGCACCGAACATGACCGTTTCTAGCGCAGAACCGATGACGTACGTCAGGAACAATGCCACCACGATGCCAATATAGACAGTCGAGATGATCTCGATCCGTTTCCGCGGAACCAAGATATCGATCGCCACGAGGCCCACGGCGCCACCGACAATCGAGGGGACGATCCAGCCTCGCGTAACGAACGGAGTATTGGACGTTCCCACCGAGAAACCGATGCCCGCTGCGATCAACAGGAATGAAACGCGTAGAATCCAGAGGCCCATGATAGAGGTGCTTCTTGCCGGCCGGCGGGGAAGGAAGTCTACCGGTAGCAACGTCAGGAAGAGCGGCACCAGCCAGCGACGCTCATTATTACGTGATCAATCAAGGTCCGTAAAGTAGTTGTGGAATTGTCGGTCACAGTAACGGTCTGTCATCCCCGCCAAGTACTCTGCCGCGACCCGTCGAACTCCCACCTCGTCGATTCGCTGCTGGAAGTGGCCCGGTAGGCGTTCGGGATGGGTCACGTAGCCGTCGAACATCTTGTGTAGCCGTGCTTGCGCACGCTGACGCACTTCTAGCAACCGCGGGTGACGGTAGACGCATTGGAAGAGAAACTGCTCGAGTTCGCCCTTCGGGCCGACCAGATCGGGGTCTGTTTGGAGGCGGAATGGTGACTCGCCGGCCTGGTGAGCACTTCCGAAGTTGACATCGGCCAGCCGTCGGCTGTTGTATTGAAGCAGTCGACTTACCTGCCGGTCGACTAACCCGTACACCATGGCTTTGCGAATTTGTCGAGGATCGGCAGACGACAAATCGGCCGCTGTATCTTCCAAGGTGGCTGCGATCAGCGGAATCGCGGTCAACTGGTCCAGTTCGACCAGGCCGAGCTTTACCGCGTCGTCGGTGTCGTGCGCGTTGTAGGTGATGCTGTCGGCTAACTCGACGACCTGGGTTTCCAACAGACAGGTCTTGGGATGGGATGGTCGTTCTGCGCGGAACGATTGCCCGTCGAGTACTTCCTGAGTCAGGTTCAAACCGGGAAACGTGTGATAACGTGTTTCGAGCGTTTCGGCGATCACCAAGGCGTGCCGATTATGCGAGAAACCTCCGTCGTCGGCCAGGCATTCGCTGAGTGCGTCCTCACCAGCATGCCCAAACGGCGGATGGCCGATGTCATGAAACAAGGCCAGCGCTTCAACCAGATCTTCGTTCAGGCGAAGTCCTCGTGCGATGGTACGAGCAATCGAGGCGACTTCCTGGGTGTGGGTCAGGCGGGTACGGTGGTAGTCACCCATCTCGCCAGTGAAGACCTGCATCTTCCCACTCAGACGTCGGTAGGCTGAGCTGTGTAGAATACGATCTCGGTCCCGTTGGAAGGGTCCTCGGTAAGGGTGGTCGCGTTCCTCGTACCTGCGACCCCGTGAATCGCTGCTGCGCATGGCGTATGGTGCCAACAGCGGCTGCTCGCGCTCTTCGGTTGTCGCCAATCCAGATTGCGGTACACCATCGCTGGACATCGTGGTACGAATTCCTGCCAGGTCGAGGTTCGTCGGGTAAGCTTGCAGAGTTCAGTCTACCTGGGTCGCATTTCAGGGAACAAGGCACAGCGCTCCAAGGGTTCGATCGCTTGTCCCAGATTGGCACGGTGTGTAGTCTAGACCACGTGGTGAGCGCGGTACGGTGGGGAGGGGAATGCACCCTTCCGGATCCGACACGGTTGCTATGTGGGTTGTGGTCGGTTTCGTACAAGGTGATTTGTCGATGTTGGAAATCGGTAGTTTTTGGGCAAGATCTTGTCAGTCAACTTCGCGCCGCAGTTTTCTCCGAGTGGCCGGTTGTGCCCCGCTCGCACTGGCGGGGGACGCCGCAGGCCAACTCTCTGCCGCAGACAACGCAAAAGCGAAGTCGGTCATTTTTATCTGGTTGTGGGGTGCCCCGAGTCACATCGACACGTTTGATCCCAAGCCCCGCGCTCCCCNGGGACNCCGAGGTCCTTTCACCACGATTGCGACCAAGACTCCCGGCGTGGGGTTTACCGAATTGCTCCCCCGCCTGGCTGCGCGCAGCGATCGCTTTTCACTCGTCCGGTCGCATGTGACGCACGATGGCGGCCACCCGGGNGCGGGGACCTATGGCATGACCGGATACCGCGAGGGTCCAGGGCCGTTGCACCCCAGTTTTGGATCGATCGTTGCGCGGCATCAAGGGCCGCGTGAATTACCTGGGTACGTGATGTTGGGGCGAGGTGTTCCCCGCGACGTCGTGNGGATTGTNCAAGGGTATGGGGGCGGCGATTGGGGTAAGGCTTACGACCCGTTCTTGATTCGCTGCAGCGAGCAGGGAAAAGTTGACGTGCCGGTCCTCAAGTTGATCGAAGGGCTTTCGCCGGAGCGTCTGGCGGATCGTCGCCTTTTGGCACAGCAGCTCGATCAGGTTCGCCGGAGTGTCAACGATCGAAGATTTTCGCAACTTGATCGCAACGATCAACAGGCGTTTAGTTTGCTGACATCGCCGACAGCCTTTCAGGCGCTCGATCTTTCACGTGAGAACGAGCGAACACGGGCGGCCTACGGGCAGACATCGTTCGGTCAGAGCCTGTTGCTGGCGCGTCGCCTGGCCGAGGCGGAAGTTCCCTACATCCACGTGAACTGGAGTGAATACGTCGAGGCGCTTACGCCCAACACCGATTTTGGCTGGGATACGCATATCCACAACTTTGATCTATTACCGAATCGACATTGTCCCATTCTGGACCGGGCGATGGCAGCGCTACTCGATGATCTGGGCCAGCGTGGATTGAGCGATTCAACGTTGGTGGTCGCCATAGGTGAGTTCGGGCGAACTCCGAAAATCAATCGGCGGGCGTCTCGGGACCACTGGCCACAGTGCTATTTTTCGCTTTGGGCGGGCGGTGGCGTTCGACCTGGACGAGTCGTTGGCAGTAGTGATCGCTCGGGTTCGCGCCCGGTGACACGTCCGATCGAGCCACCGGCGGTGGGTACGACCATCGCCGACTTGATGGGAATCGACAGCGTCGCCCGAGCGGAACTCAATGCCTTGCCCGGTGGTCAGGCCATCCACGAGTTGCTCTAAGTTAACGCGCGCGGCCGGTGTTAGGTGCGGATTCGAGCTCCGCGAGATCGCTCGCCCCGCTGGGAACCAGTCGGTGAAGAACCTNTGAACAAACCAATCCACACCGATCGTCTACGGGGGATTCTCCGTGCGCCGGCTGGCGTTGTCCTGACCGTGTGCCTGACCTGTTTGAGCGCTGCGATTTCACCACCGGCCGCGGCCGAGGAACAACGACTTACCAGCGATGGCAAACAGAAGAGCGGTCCGATCTTCCGACAGGGCGGGAAGGAAGTGGTGTACACCGTACAGGATCGGTCTAATCAGCTCTCGTTGATGAGGTTGCGGCTGCAGGACGGGCGGATCGAAGCCCTGCATCCGGGGGCGACCACTTCGGAATTCTCCGCCCGGTTTGCCGACAACGACCAACAGTATGTGTTTGCCCGCAACAACGGTAACTTGCATGTGGTCATTGTGATTCGGCACTCGGCGCGCGGAACAAGTCTTGAGTTCAACCCCGGCGGAGGCTTCGCGGGAGTGCGGTCGGTGACCATAGCGCCCGATGCCCTGCGCGTTGTCTTTGCCTTTCCCGACCAGCAGGGGGCGCAGCAGATTTTTTCCCTAGGTCTGGACGGAAAGGACCGGCGAGCGCTGACGAAGGGGGGGGGCATCGACGGTTATCCAGCCTTCACAGCGGACGGGAAGCGGATTGCTTTTGCGTCGACCCGTACCGGGAATTTCGACATCTTTAGCATGACGGCGACCGGGGCGCTGATCACTCAGTTGACCGATCACCGAGGTCTAGACATTCGCCCCGCCTGGTCACCGGATGGCAAACGCATCGCGTTTACGAGTCTCCGAAACGGAAACTACGATATCTACGTGATGGATGCTGCGGGTAACCATACGACGCGTTTGACGACGCACAGCGAACGAGATGATTATCCCTGCTGGCATCCCAATGGTCGGCAGATTGTCACCGTTTCGGAGCGGGACGGACGCCAGGACCTCTATTTGTTGGACGTTCCGGACGACGCCGGTTTGTAGGTTGATCACGGATGTTTATCGAAATCATCCAGTGGCNGTCCTCGGGGACACCAGTGCTGCGCCGATCTCTTTCAAGATGCCCACCGCCACGTCATCCTTGGTACCTTCCAGTTTGACAACCACTCGACCTTGCGGGTTGAGGATCTCGACTTGATTGGTCGTCGAATTCATGGCCTCAGGACCGTTGAGCACAATTAAGTCACAGCTCTTTTTCTCGAGCTTTGCGATCGCTCGGAAACGCGGATCCTCGGTTTCCAGAGCAAAGCCGACAACCCACTGATCGGGACGTTTGTTGGCTCCGATGGTTGCCACGATGTCGGGGGTTTCCATCAGCGTGAGCTGTAGCGGTTGTCCCGTTTTTGCGATCTTCTGTGATTCGCGTTGGACGGGTCGATAGTCACAGGGGGCGGCGGCTCCGATCAACCCGTCGCAACTGGAAAATTCGCGGCGGCAGGCAACCAGCATCTCCTCGGTCGATATCACGGGAATGACTTTGGCCTCGGCCGGATAAGTAACTTCAACTGGGCCGCTGACGATCACCACATCATGCCCTTGCCCGAGCGCNGCGGTGGCGAGCGCCGCTCCCATTCGCCCGCTGGAAGCGTTGGTCAANTAGCGNACCGGGTCCAAGAACTGTCGTGTGGGACCGGAAGTAATCAGGATACGTGTCACGGTCGTCCAATGGTCAGCTGCGCAGGTCGATGANGTCGTGTTAGGATATCCGCCTGAGTGAGATCGTCCGATCGGATTCTCGGTTTAATGACAGGCTACGCGACACAATGAAGATTCGCAATATCCGCGTGCATCGCTTGCTCGGTGGAACGGTCGACGGCGGTTGGCCTGACGGCCACCAACCCGAGGACGACCTGCACGCGCTACTTGAAATTGAAACCGACCAGGGGCTGACCGGTGTCGGCAGCGTTTTCACTTCGTCGTCGCTGGTCGAGGCCGGTCTGGAGATGTTGCGACCCTTGTGGGAGGGTGAATCGGCGATCGAACCGGAACGGGTCAGCGAAAAACTTCGGCAAAGTAGCTTCTGGCAAGGGCGTGGCGGTACGCTGGAGCATGTCATTTCAGGTATCGATATCGGGCTCTGGGATCTACTTGGGAAAGTGACCGGTCAACCGGTGGCGCGATTGCTGGGAGGGTACTACCGGACCAAGATCAAGCCCTACGGTTCGATTTTGTTCGATCATCCCGACGCCCTTACCGAGACGCTCAAAGCCACTGTGGCGCGTGGATTCCGGGCGATCAAATTGGGTTGGCGACCTTTTGGACGCGGCGATGCGCAACTCGACGAGCTTCTCGTCCGGACGGCGAGAGACACAGTCGGCCGTGATATCGAGTTGTTAGTCGATGCCGGCGGGAGCGAACAGTTCTGGCCCCACGGTTACAAATGGGCGCTGCGCACGGCTCACATGTTGGCGGAGTACGACATCGGCTGGTTTGAGGAGGCGCTCCCTCCCGACGACATCGAAGGCTTCATCCGTTTGCGGAATGCCTCGCCGGTTCCAATTTCTGGCGGTGAGGTATTGACCCGNAGGCAATCATTCTTGCCGTGGATCGAACGCGGCGCGTTGGATATTGTACAGCCCGATGCCACCAAGTGCGGAGGTCTCAGCGAGGCGCGAAAGATTGCCTGGATGGCCTACGACCANAATATCCAGTTTGTGAGCCACGGTTGGAATACGGCTGTCGGCGTGGCGGCTGATCTCCACTTGGCGGCTGCAATTCCGGTGGCGCGCTACGTCGAATATTTGACCCCAGCTCCTTACATCGAAGCGATTGTGACGCAACCGTTTGAACTGGACGAACAGGGACTGTTGACGATTCCGCAAACACCCGGATTGGGGATCGAGTTGGATCGCGATGCGCTGGCTCGATTTTCCGGGGAGTGATCCAGCCAGGTGGCCGTGGCAGCCGGCGTGTTCATTGGGTGTGCCCAGGACCGCCGAATCACCACGCACCGATTTGAATTGACTTTCAGCGAGGTGGTTTCTAGCATGCCCTAAATAGGCCGCCGCACTGATGAGTTTCGACGGAGATCCGCTGATGGCACCGCAGATAGACGTGAAGAAGACACATCTCGCCCTGGCGCACAAGCACGGCAGCCCGCTGATTTCTTGTCGCTTCGATCTCTCGGGTCGGTTTGTTTTTTTTGGCGCTCAGGATTTTCGGGTATGGCGATGGGAAATCGGCACCGAGAAAAAGGTCGAGATGAAGGGACACGACAGCTGGGTGCGTGGGATGGCCTTGCACCCGGACGGCAAGAGTCTGTTGACAGCCGGTTTTGATGGACGGGTCATCTGGTGGCCCGTGGAGGGAGAAGTGCTGGCCGCGCAACGTACGCTTGAGGCGCACCAGGGATGGGCTCGAGCCGTGGCGATCAGCCCTGATGGTTCCCAATTGGCGACCGTCGGAAACGACCTGCTGGTCAAGGTCTGGAGCATGGGTGACGCGAAGTTGATCCGTCAGATGGAGGGTCACCAGCGCCACGTCTATCACGTCGCTTTTCATCCGGATGGAAAGCAATTGGCCACGGGCGACTTGATGGGAAATCTCTTTCATTGGGAAGTCTCTACGGGAAAAATGGTCCGCAAGTTGGCGGTTGCTGCCTTGCACAAGTACGACAAAGGATTCGGCGCGGATATTGGCGGTTTTCGCGATTTACGATTCAGTCGCGATGGAAAGCGGTTGGCCTGCGCCGGCATCACCAACGTGACGAATGCGTTCGCCGGAGTGGGAAACCCGCTGGTCGAGCTGTGGGATTGGGAGACCGGCAAGCAGCACGTGCAACACCTCGCCAAGGCCAAGATCAAGGGGGTTGCCTGGGGTGTCGCTCTCCATCCACAGGGGTTCCTGATCGGTGCTGCCGGAGGCAGCGATGGNGGACATTTATTCTTCTGGAAGGGTCAGCAAAAAGAAGAGTTTCATCACATCAAGCTGCCCGACACGGCGCGCGACATGGATCTCAGCCCCGATGGCATGTTCGTGGTCACTGCCCATCACGATGGACACCTGCGCATCAACAAGCTGACCGAGAAGGTCTGAGCATTCCGCACACCGAGTTGACTCGCGGTTCGTGACACTTGTCGAGGCGTCTGGCTGCGGCTTCGCCGATCGACCTATCGTCCTCTGGTGCGGGTGGTTTTGGTCCGATGGTCGGTCGGCCACGTGACTGGAAGCGGTGGCGAAGCCGGCTCATCCCGACAATTCGCTCATCGGACCGGTGCTGTCGCCAAAGCGATCGATTTTTACGCCCACGGACTGCAGCATCGAGAGATGAAGATTGGACATCGTCTTGTCCCGGCGGAAACGCACTTGTCGTCCGGACTTGATAGCCCCGCCTCCGCCCCCGGCGATGATCAGCGGCAGGTTCTTGGCTGCATGTTCGTGGCCATCGGCTAAGTTGGATCCGTAAAGGACCATCGAATTGTCCAACAACGACCCGCCAGTCGGCTCGGTGATGCTCTTTAACCGGCCGAGGAAGAAAGCGACTTGCTCGTGATGCCACCGTGTCACCATGTTGTACATCTCTTTCTTTTCCTTGACATTGCGCCATGAGGTCACACCGTCGTCGTCTTCGGTTTTTCCACTGGCATCGTTCCAATGGGACAACGCGTGCCACGTGCCCTGGACACCGTCGACAAATTGGAAATACCGATTGCTCTGGCCGTGGTCGAGCATAAACGTACAGATCCTGGTCGCATCGGCCCAAAATGCCATCACGACCAGATCGAACATCAGCCGCATGTACTGTCCGTGATCGTCAGGAATACCCGGCTGTGGCCGAATCAAGCTCTTGGTCAAAGCGGGATTGTTTCTGGCAAGCGCCGACTGCTTATCCGCGAATGCAATTCGACGCTCTATGCTGCGCAGCGATTGGAGGTACTCGTCGATTTTTCGCCGGTCTGCGGCACTTCCCCGGCGGTGAAGGTCGCGGGCGTCCGACAGTACTTGATCGAGCACCGATTTGTCCGACAAGCTACCTGTTTTGGTGCGGAACATGCGATCAAAAATCACACGGGGTTCCACCTCGCGTGGAACGGGTGTGTCGCTGGAGGTCCAAGAAATGGAATTGCGACAGAGACTGTTTGAGAAGAACCCTTCCCCACGCATCGACAATTCCAGAGACGGTAAAAGTGTATGACGACCGATGTGCTTGCTCGCCAACTGATCTGCCGAAATCCCACCCGCGTCGATACTCCTGCTGTCGTAGCGGCTNCCGGTCAGCCAAGTGGCCGTCCCTGCACCGTGACCGTTACCACGGGGGGTCCACATTTTTCGCGGAATCAGCATGTCCTGCTTGAATGGTTCCAGTGGTTTCATCCACGGGTTCAGTTTGAGAAGTTCGTCGTTCTCACCAACCTTGTGAGGGTCCCACGAACCGTCTGCCGATCCGTTGGGAAAGTAGAGATAGCACATCCGTGTTGTCCGGTTCGATCCTTCCGCCGCTGTGCCAGCAGGTGGATTCATGATGTCCAACAGGGGCAACGAAACCGCGGCGCCGATCCCACGGAGCATGGTTCGCCGAGAAATCTGATAGTTCATTGGGAACCCACTGATGTTTTTGGTGACAGGTCGGANGTGTGATCCACGCTGTGCTTCTTGTAGCGAAATGGATAGCTCTCAACAATTTCATGCACCAATGTCTGAAAACGGTGGCCATCGGTTTCGACAGCAGCGATGATTTTCCGCACCGCCGATTCATCGTAGTATTCCAATTGCCGACCCAACGCGTACGAAAGCATCTTGCGGGTGATTTGTCGAGTCAAGTCGCTCATCCGTTTTTCCACGATGATTTTCTTTAAGCCTGCCGGCCCGCTGAATTCCGTTCCGTCCGGCAACTGACCACTTGCGTCGATCATGCGCCGGCGCGAGCGCGCTTTGAAACGCCCGAACCAGTCATAGTTGGCCAGGCTGAAACCGAGTGGATCGATTTGGCTGTGGCACGCATAGCAGTTGGGCTTCTGGCGGTGCAACTCCAGCTTCTCGCGGCGGGNGAGTGCCCGACGCCGGCCGATCTCCTCGGAAAACTCGCTGACATTGGGCGGCGGAGGGGGAGGCGGGGTACCGAGCACGTCTTCCAGAATCCACTTGCCACGTACAACCGGACTGGTACGGCCAGGAAAGGATGTGACTGCCAACAAACTACCCTGTGTGAAAATACCACCACGGTTGATGGTGCTCAGCTCCACACGTCGCATTTGTTGCCCCTTCACGCCTGGTAATCGGTAGTGTTTCGCCAGTTCTTCATTCAGAAACGTGTATTTCGCGTCGACCAGCTGCTGGAGCGGCTGGTTCTCGCGAATCAGTGCAGTAAAGAACATCGCCGATTCCGCCTTCATGGCGTCCATCAACGAATCGGTACACCACGGATTGTCGATCGGGTCGGCTCGGACGCGAGTTCCCAAATGTTGAAATCCCAGCCACTGTGCGGCGAAGATCGTTCCCAACGTATCGGCCGGGGGAACGGACAGCATGCGATTGACCTGGGAAGCAAGAATAGCAGGATCGCTTAGTTTGTTTTCTTTCGCCAGGCGGAACAGCTCGTCGTCAGGCATCGAAGCCCACAGAAAATAAGAAAGTCGGTTGGCCAATTCCCAGTTGTCGATGGGATAGGCCTGATCGGTCGAGCGAGACGTTTCGATTTTCATCAAGAACTTGGGCGAGACGAGTGACGCCCGAACCACGTTCTTAATCGATGCTTCAAATCGTACGCCCGTCTTGCGAGCGGTCTGGAATTGTTTCAAGGCGTGCGAGAGTTCTTGCGGAGTTGCTGGTCGACGGTACACGCGCGACAGGAACAGAGACAGGATCTTTCCGGCGGCATCGCGTTCAGAACCCTCCGAATCGGCGGACGCAACGAAGATCCGCCGCCAGGTCTCTCGTTGTTGTGGGGTGGTGATTTCCTCCGGCAGTGCCTGGCGGACGACTGCGTCGGCGGCCGCCAGATAGCGTTCCAACAACAGCGGCTGAATAAACAGGGTGTTGGCACTATTGTCAAATCCGCTGGTGCCGCTCAGGTCGATCGGGAATTTATCGGTGATTTGCAGGGCCATGCCGAGCAGATCGCGAACGGTATTGCTGTACTCCTGATGAGTCAACCGACGGGCGGGTTCGTAACCCGGATCCTTGATTTGGCTGTAATCAAAATTCTGGATTTCACCCAGGATCCAGGCTGCGATAGTCCGACGTTCTGTATCACTCGGCTGGTTTTCGTCTTCGGGCGGCATGACCCGGTTTTTGACGTGCTCGGCAACACTTGTCCATAACCGCGAATTTCGAACCAACGGTAGCTCGGTTACGGCTTTGTCCAAGTCGAGATCCCCTTCCTGTGACTCGGTTCCGTGACAGCGCACACAGTGCGTTTTCAGGAGGGGGAAAATAGCCTCTTGGAAATTCAATCTCGCAGCCGCGGCTCGATCCGCGTCGGTGATCGTTACAGGTAGTGGCATCTCTTTCGATTCAGAGTCCGGCCCAGCTGGCGGGGGCGTTGTTTTGTCACGCAAAGACGCAAGTTCACTTTTCAACTCATTAACGGCTTCAGCGTTTCCCTGTTCGCGAGCCTCCTGCAATTCCCGAGTCAGTGAGAACAGCTTCCACGCGGGTTGCAGTCGACGTTCAATATCTCCAATTCTTTCTTCGAGTAACTCTACGTTCGCTTCATCTTCTTTTTCATAGGCTTCCAGAAGCTGCTTGCCAGTTGTCATGAACGCTTCGTGCAGCTTCACTAACGCGACAATCTGTTTCTCACGATCCACATCACGCAGAGGCAGCTCTTTAGGACGTTTGCTTTGTTGCTCAAGTAGTAGACCTTGCAGAAAGACGATCCGTTCGGACATCTCGACCCCGATCTCCAGCGGTTCCTCCAGCTCTTCTGGGCCGTCTTCGTAAATCTGNTGCAGTCTCTTGACAAGTGAAAGCAGCTCTTGCCAGGCGGCAATGATCCGCGGTAACTGCCTGACGGCCGATCGATTCATTTCCCGACGGGCTTCACGCAATTCAAAGGTTGCTTCACGCAGGCCTGCTTCCACCTCGCCCAGTTGTCTCAATCGCTCAAACTGCTCAACGACNCCCTCGACCTGCTGTTCCAGTTGTTCAAGTNTGTCTTGATCACCACCGTCCTCGGCCTTTTCCAACTGCTGTCGAAGTTCGGCGATCTTCTGCAACGATGCGATTTCCTCGTCCAGTTGCTGAATGGCCGACTCAATCAACGACTTGTCCTGGTCCGGATCAGACAAATTTTTCTGCAGCTCTTGTCGCTGCTCCTCGAGCTCCCCGAGTAACTCGCTTGGCGAGGCGTCCTCCGCTGGTTCCTCCTCTTCCGGTTCGATCTCGTCGGTGAACTCCTGAGCCACCGCGACGCAAAACAGCGGATCGGCCGAAAGGAACGTCGCCATCACAAACAGCGAGATCCCTGCGAGGATGGGGTTGGTCAAAAGATCCCATGACAGGTGAAACCGTCTCATGATTGCTTCTNGATATTTGTGGGTGCAATGCTCGCCCAAGCGCAGGATTGGCAGCACAAAAGTGTAAACGGCGGTCCAGGAGGATCGTCTAGGACAAGGCGCGCTACTATAACCGAGGAAATGAGCCTCCGAAATGGAAACCGGCCGATTTCCGGGACTCGGCGGTTGTCGCTGAATGAAAATCGCTGAATCAAAGCGGCCTGTTTTCCGTGAGCAACCCGCGTTGCATCNCGNCTGACGTACTGTGGTGCCTTTCCCNCAGAGCCCGTTGGGGTTACCTGTCGGCGCCAGAACCTGACTGGGCTCCGTTACGAAGGCCTGTTAGACCACGAATGCCGAGAGGTCTGCGTTACGATTCGTGGTACGCGGTGACCGGTTGGCGGTTTACGACAATCAGCAATCTGCCATGTGTTTTNTGACCAATCGGGTGTAGGTGCTCCACGTCCGACACCGATATCCGGGCCCCTCGCAAGGGGATCAGAACCCGGATCGGTGTGTTTGCCGATCCGCGCACTACACCGACCAGCGCTTCGCAGTTTCAGCTTTCATGAAGGCCAACGCATCTCGGGAAAGCTGTTCTTCGCTCTCGTACATGCGCCGCCAGATCTTGGTCGCAGCCGCCAATTCTGGCAACGCCAGTCCGAATGCCTCCACTACCATCCAGCCATCGTAACCCACCTCGTGCAGCGTATCGAAGTTCTCGGACCAGTTGACGTTTCCCTGACCAGGTGTGCTGCGGTCATTTTCCGAGATGTGCACGTGGGCACAGACATCCGCACACCCTCGGATCGCTTCGGCAATGTTCTTTTCCTCGATATTGGCATGGAAAGTGTCGTACATCATGCGGCAATGTGAGTGGTCAACTTCCTTGACAAAGCGCGCAGAATCCGCGTGAGTGTTCAACAAATAGGTCTCAAAGCGATTCAGACATTCGACGGCGAGTACCACATTGACCTGCCCCGCGTGCTCGGCAACCTGCCGCATGCTGTCAACGCCGCAGGACCATTCGCTGCTAGTGGGTCCCTGGCCACTGAATACCCCCAGCGCCGAGTGGTAAGGGCCAACCAGATGTGTTGCACCGACTGCTTGGCAGCAGTCCAGGGCGCGTTTGGTGGCTTCGACACCTCGCGATCGCACCGCGGTGTCACCGCTGATCGGGTTGTCTTCTTCACCGCGGACGGTGACTGCCGTCCGTTCCAATCCAATGTCATCCAGGCGCTGTCCCCATTCGTGGTAATTCAGGTCCGTGTTGAAAACAGGTAATTCGACACCATCGAATCCTATCTCCTTGAGCGACTCGAGAACGGGTAGCATTGCTTCGCTCAATTCCCCAGTCCACAACAACAGGTTCATTCCAAACTTCATGCTACGGATTCTCCTGGAAGATTCATTACGTCAGGTTCTACGTAGAGGCACCTTATAAGGGTGCTTTTGATTGAGACGATGGAGGTTGTGACAGCAACTCGGTCGCGTGCTGGCGAACTTCGTCGCGAGCATCCGGAAACCATGCGGTCAGTGATTCTGGTAACGGTGGTAGCTTGAGACGATGCATAACCTGATTCAGTCGCCACAGCAGTTTGCCATCCTCGAGGTAGTCGTACAAGAACCGTTCGTCTGAAAAGCGTGGCAACAATGGAGCCAGTCCGTCGGCGGGTTGCGTGGTCATTCGATTCACGGCGCGGGTGACGATCTGTGCATCGAGGGAGCGGATGGCCGCATAGTAGTAGTCGAGTTGTTTGACGTCTTCCTGGATGAGCACCGCGTCGAGCAGGAGTTCGACCATTATGTGGCCCAGGAAACTGGTACGAAATCCGTTGTCCGGAGGGAGTTGATCGCGGATCGCGACCGTGAATTTCAACTGAAGAGAGGCGAACGCGGGAGTCTGATGGAACCAGTGATCGTCGAAATGGTGTTGGATGACTCCGCCCGCCACGGCAGCGATGTGAGGATCGGCATCCATCAGCAGTGGGCGCGCGCGGCGGGCGCGGGCGCGGGCGCGGCGATTGACTACGTTGAGCCAGTCGGGAACCGCGGTGCCGGCAAGGAAATAGGGCTTGTCGAGGAAGCGCCGTCCGTGCGCAAAGTAATTCATCGCGGATCCCACGGGCTCGGGGTGCTACGAGACAAGAGATCGTGTCTTCGGTCAAAGGAAGTGCGCTCGTGTACCGCAACGCGTGTCACGTGGCGCCCGAGTCGAGGCCGTACGANAACCCGCCCCTCTGCCGGTCACGGAAGCGATCCGAATTTGGATCGCAGGTCGTTCCGCTGCATGTAGGGTTCGGCCGGTGCCGAGTGTCTGGTTGACGGGATCCGGGATCCACCAAATCAGGCATCGATTTGAGCTGCCCAGTATATACTAGCAACGCGCCGCGACTGTCGTTGCGGCCATAATTCGGGTACGATGCCCAGCGAGCAGATTTTCCGGGTTGATAGGTGAAATCTTCGAAAGATCGATTCGAAAGATNGATGGTCCCTTAGCATNGGGATCGAGGCCCGGGTGTGACCAAACCATTGCCCACGAGAAGTTCGACAGCCTTGGTTCGTTGTCCAGTGGCCTGTAGAGGTCGCCAGTGCACCCTGGTTCTATCGATGAACCGCGGTGTACGTCCATCGCGCCACAGCGAGCGGGATCCACGAGGAGAGTTGTTACGGTTTTTCGTTTGTTGACGAAACNATCGATTGTGNCGCCTGTTTGATCCTCCTGATCACGCGTGGTAGTCTTGAGTTTGGGTTTTTGATACGGCCACATGGTGCGCCGTGATCAGGCATTGATGGACAAGTAGAGAATTCGGTTCCTTGCTGGCTGGAGTTCACAGCGACCGTGAATCTTGAGAAGAGTTTTGCCCCTTTTACCCCAGTCACGACTCATCTGGTCGATAGCCTGCGGTACTGGGCCAAGAACTGCCCTTCCGAGCCTGCCTACTATCTCACCGATGGTGAGCAGCAGAAGATCAAGCTGACTTACAAACAGCTAGATCGGCAGGCACGTGCAATCGCGGTTCAACTCGACTCGTTGAATCTGCACGGCGAACGGGCTCTGCTGTTGTATCCACCGGGTCTGGATTATGTCGCCGGATTGTTGGGTTGTTTATATGCGGGCGCGATCGCGGTACCCGCTTACCCACCGCGGCGCAATCGGAATATGCAGCGGATCCAGGCGATTGCCGACGACGCGCGCGCCAAGGCGGCCTTGACGGTTCACGAAGTTTTGGACCGCATGGACAGCACTTTTCTGGACTCGGCGCCGCATTTAAAGGACCTGGATTGGATTGCGACAAATCGGCTACCCCTCGAGCAGGCTGACCGCTGGTCGATGCCCGACATCCGCAGCGATGACTTGGCCGTGTTGCAGTACACGTCTGGCTCGACGGGCGAGCCCAAGGGCGTGATGCTGTCACACAAGAACATCATGCACAACGTGGCGCTGATCACGCAATTTTTTGATTCCGCACGAGAGATGATTGCGCTCAGCTGGCTACCCAGTTATCACGACATGGGCCTGATTGGAGGTTTCTGCAAACCCCTCTATATGGGACGTCCGTCGGTGTTGATGTCCCCAATGGCCTTTCTTCAGAAGCCCGTAAGGTGGTTGCGGGCCATCACCGAGTTCGAAGCGACGGTCGCGGGTGGCCCCAATTTTGCCTACGAATTGTGTCTCCAGAAAATCCACCCTGAGCACATGGAAGGGCTCGACCTGAGCAAGTGGAAAGTTGCCTTCAACGGTGCAGAGCCGGTCCGAGCCGAGACTTTGAAACTGTTTACCGAGCGGTTTGCGCCGATCGGATTTCGGCAGGAGACCCACTATCCCTGTTACGGAATGGCAGAGTCCACCTTGATTGTCACGGGAAGTGTCAAGGCTGACGTTCCGAAGATATGCGTTTTCAATGGCCGTGAGTTGGATTCTCACCACATCGTACCGGTCTCTGAGGACGACCCAACCGCACGCAGCCTGGTGGGTTGCGGACGAGTACTCCCCGACGAGGATGTGGTGATCGTGGATCCGATCGACTACGCGCGGTTGCCGGATGATCGGGTGGGGGAGATTTGGGTCAGCAGCCCCAGTGTGGCCCAAGGTTATTGGAGGCAAAGCGAAGCCACACAGCAGACGTTTCATGCCAAGTTGTCGGACAGCATGCAAGGCGGTCCTTACCTGCGCACGGGCGATCTTGGGTTTTTGCACGAGGAGCACCTGTTCGTCACCGGGCGTTTGAAGGATCTGATCATTGTGCGGGGCGTGAACCGTTACCCCCAAGACATCGAGCGCTCGGTAGAGCGCGCCAGCGAGCGTTTACAGGCTGGAGCCGTTGGTGCGTTTGCAGTCGATGTCGAAGGGCAGGAACGGTTGATCGTGGTCTCCGAAGTGGAGCGGAAACGTCGTAAGGACTGGTCTGATGTGATCGAGACCATTCGCCGCTCGGTCGCCTTGGAACACGAGCTCTCGCCCGATGGAATTGTGCTCGTTCGATTTGGTTCGATTCCCAAGACATCGAGCGGCAAGATCCAACGACACGCCTGTCGTGATTGCTTCCTCAACGACGGTTTGCAGGTCGTGGCACAGTGGTTTGCTTGGCATTTGGATTCGAAACAGAGCGAGCCAACGCAGTCGGACTCGGCGCCGGCCAGTCGCGGCGAGCTGCTGGCAGCTGATGATCAGGAGCGTCAACGCAGCGGTGACTTCGCTTGGGCGGCGACGGACGCATGCTATTACTTTGAGCCTCCCGTTGTTCGTGACAGCGCGCATCCGGTCAAGGTGGTGGCGGGGGACCGCGCGGTCATCAGTTTTACACGGCCTGACTTTCTCGCGTTGTCAGCAGACGAATCGGTCATTGAATCGTCGCGCGATGCGATGCAGCAATTTGGAGTGGGAGGATATCGATCGGCCGACACAGTGTTTCACCTCGAAGCGCGTTCTGCTCTGGCCGATTTTGTCGGTATGGAGTCGGCCTGGTTGTGCGGCGGATTCGCATCCGCTCTGGCGGGGGTCGCCAATCGCCTCATGACACCCCACGACCTGGTACTTTTTCCCCAAGACTCCCCCGAACTTGGGCGATGGGTGACGGGTACCTTGGGTGCCAGCCGGGAGTTCTCACCTCAGGATCTGTCGTCCCTCGATACGATTCTCTCGGAATCGGATGACTCGTATCGGCAAAGGTGGATCGTGGTCGAAAGCGTTTCCGGCATGAACGGTTGTCCTATTGATCTCCCCCGGTTGCTGGCTCTCAAACGTGAGCATCGAGCACGACTGTTACTCGATCAGTCGTTCTCGGTTGGTACGATGGGTCCTCACGGTCGAGGGCTATCAGAGCACTACGACGAGGATCCCCGTGAAATCGATGTACTGACTGGGACCACCGGTTTTGCGCTGGGGACCGCGGGTGGTTATGTCGCGGGATCGACTGACATGATCCGGCAGCTTTCCGGATCGGATGTCTTTGCCCGGGATGGCATGAGTGTCCCTCATGCGGCGGCATTGGCGGCGTCTTTGCGGTTGCTAGAAGACGAGCCGATGCGGATCGCACGTGCTCAGTCCCGCGCCCGGTTGTTCTTACAGATGGCTCGCCAGCGTAGGCTAGATACCGGGAACAGCAAAGCGAGCTTGGTAATCACGCTGCATGTTCCGGTGAACGAGTCAGCCGTACCAATAGCTCGCCAACTGCTAGAGCGAGGTGTTGAAGCTGAGCCGTTGGACGTTGGCAACGGCGACCAGGCATCACCCCGGCTGCGGTTTTTTGTGACTTCGGTACACGCTGAGTCCGATGTGCGAGCGGCGGTCACCACGACCGCCGAAGCGCTGGGACAATCGGTACCGTTGTCCACAGCGGCGGCCAGAAACGGTCGGTCGGGAATCGCGTCGGCGAGGTCGCGTTCATAGTGTTCTTGCTGCGTTTGCCGTCCGATCCGACGGTGGCTTTGATGCCTATTTCCGAACTGGGGAAGCCGTCAGTCCGCGCCCGCCGGATGGGCCACGCGGTGCATGCCATCCCAGACTTGCTGCGGCCTCAGCCGGACAATCATCGATTGGTGGTCAAAGCCACGCCCGGGGTGCCCTATGTTTCAGACTTTAGGGGCGACCGGTTGACTGTCAATTCGGGTACCGATTCGTTCGCCTGACGCGGCGCGCTCGATATTGCCGTCTTTCTTGAAATTAAAGACCAGGATCGGCAAATCGTTTTCCATGCAATGCGTAATCGCTGTACTATCCATAAACCGTAGGTTCTGTCGCTGTACGCTGATGAAATCCAGGTGTTGATAGAAAATGGCGTGGGGATTTTTTTCAGGATCGTCGCTGTAAACGCCATCGACCCTTGTGGCCTTTAGGAGGATGTCGGCTTCGAGTTCCATCGAACGCAATGCTGCGGCCGTGTCGGTTGTTACGAAGGGTCCGCCGGTGCCTGCCGCGAGAATGATGATGCGTCCTTTACTCAGGTGTCGATCTGCGCGGCGCCGGATGTACGATTCGCAGACGCCATCCATTCGGATAGCAGACATCAATCGTGTTTCGCAGCCAATCGACTCCAGCGCATCCTGTAATGCGAGTCCATTGATGACCGTGGCCAGCATGCCCATATAGTGTGCGGTAGCTTCCTGGATACTCGCGTTGGCGTATTTGAACTGAGCGCCGCGTAGGATGTTGCCGCCGCCGATGACAACGGCAATTTGACACCCGCTTTGCTGTGCTCTCTGAATCTGTGTCGCGATGTGGAGCACTTCCCGCATTTCGATTCCGCGCTCACCCGTCGGAACGAAACTCTCGCCAGAGAGTTTCAAGACGGCCCGGCGAAACCCTGTGGTGGGTTGGGATGAATCCGATTTGGCCGCGACGGAGGAGCGCTGTTCAGCGTCGATATCCATGAATCAGCCCTTTCGAGATACCCCTGTTGCCTCGTTTCACGGCGAAAATTCCCTGGCAGCCCCGCGCCGGTGGGCTCTCAGGCAATTTGAGCGGTAACGCGGGTGCGGCTTCAGCAGTGGCTTCCGCATCTGCATTTGTGGCTACAGAATTCGTTTAATCCGATCGGCGCCTGTGGTGCGGACAGCGGCATCGATCACCCGTTCGATCGTCCCTGAGATTACTCGCGTCCCAGTTCCCAATGCACAAACTGTTTAACCTGCATGTTATTGTTGGCGGCGTAGGCACCGACGGTCGATTTATCGTCTTTTACGAATGGTTGTTCCAAGAGAACGCGTTCGGCAAAAAAACTTCGCAGGCGGCCCTCGACCATCTTCTCGACGATATTTTCCGGCTTGCCTTCTTGGAGCGCCGTTTGTCGCAAGATCTCACGTTCTTTTTCTACGACATCGGCGTCGAGCTCGTCGGTTGTAAGCGCCGCGGGTCGCATCGCCGCGATGTGCATGCAGACGTCCTTGGCTGCTTCGTCGTTGCCACCCTCGACTTGTAGCAGAACTCCCGAAACGGTCGTAGCGTTATGGCTGTAGCCTCCACAACTGCCATCGAGGCGTCGCATCCGGCCCACGTTGAAAACCTCGCGGATCCGGTTGAACAGATCGTCTTTTTGTTCGCGTAGTGTCATGCCCTCGACGCTGGGCGATGGCTGGTCGAGTAATGCATCGGCATCGGCGACGCGGGGCCCGGTAGCGAGCTGGCAGGCCAGATCGTCGGCGAGCTGAACAAACTCATCGTGGCTCGCGACCGGTGCGCTTTCGCACTTGAGTTCCACGATCGCACCGCAGTCTTTTTCTACACCACAGTAGATCCCGAACCGCCCGAATTCAGTGGCGCGGTCCGCCCGTTCCTCTCCAATCTTGGCGCCGCGTTCTCGGAGCCACACAACGGCTTGATCTTCATCCCCATCACACGCGGTGAGGGCTTTCTTGCAGTCCATCATCGGCAAGCCTGTCTTTTTTCGCAGGCCCATCACGGCCGCGGCAGTAATTTCTGCCATAGATTTCAACTCCTACCTAGTCGTACCAAATGAGGAGGATACAGCTGCGCGAATTTCGAAATCGCGTCGATCTGCAGAGAGTAAATAAACACCGAGGTTTCTATGGCGCTTCGCATATAGATCCGAGCAGGCGTCGATGACGCCTCGGCGCAAGTCAGGACGCTTCTGTGGGTGCCGGGGCGGCTGACGCCGCCTGTTTGGCTGCGGCTGCCGAATTTGCGGTGCCCTGCGCAACGGCATCTGCCAGATGCCGGGCAATCACCTCGATGGAACGAATGCCGTCGTCGTTGCCCGGGATGGGAAGATCGATTTCGTCGGGATTGCAATCGGTATCGATCAAAGCCAACGTTGAAATGCCGAGTTTCGATGCTTCGCGAATCGCGTTGCTTTCTTTCTTGGGATCGAATACGACCACGCATTCCGGTAATCGGTTCATGGTGCGAATTCCATTCAAGTTACGGTGCATCTTGCGGAATTCGCGATTCAAAGCGGACTGCATTTTCTTCGAGTACGAGTTGAGTTCATCGCTCTCGCGCAGCGTTTCGAGTTCTTCGAGTCGGCTGAGACGACTGCGGATGGTCCGGAAGTTGGTCAGTGCGCCGCCGAGCCAGCGCTCACTGACATAAGGCATTCCACACCGCAACGCCTGTTGTTCGATCGCGTCGCTGGCTTGTCGTTTGGTTCCTACAAACAAGATCAGGCTGCCCGCCCCGGCCACCTGAGCGAGATACTTTTTCGCGCGTAGCAGGCCCCGTACGGTTTCCCGTACATCGATAATGTGGATTTGATTTTTCTTGCCGTAAATATACGGCGCCATCCGGGGATTCCACCGACTGACGCGATGCCCAAAGTGGACGCCCGCTCCAACCAGTTCTTCAACAAGTGGATTGGCCAATTGCAAGACTCCTCATATTGCCGGGCGATGGTGACCAGGCGGCACCGCTGCCGCACCAGACGCCACAGGTATTCCCTTTGCCCGCAAGGCTTTGAGGTATGACGGGGCGATGAAACGAAGTGCCCTTTCTGTATCCCGCCCGGGAATGATCTTGTTCCCGAGCCGGGAGGACCCTGCGAATGTATCAGCCGCTTTTCTACCGGTCAATTGGGGATCGACTTGGCGGCCGCGGCTGGAATTAGCGGAGATACTCGGAGCGGATGGTCTGAAGAGCGGCCAGCGCCGGCTTGCTTTGGAAGTCTTGGTGAAACAGCCCGCCGTATCTCGTCTCACTGTCCGGCTGGTCTACGAGCTGCTTCCAGATCACGCCATGAATGCTCGTTTTGGCGAGGAACAGGGGGAACATCTGCTGGATCGTCTGCCGCTGAAATTCCAAGGACGGTTGCCAGTGTATGGCGTGTTGATCCGGATCTGACGCAGAGCCCGGCGGACTGCCTGCGGAGTCGGTGTTTCCTGGAATCGTCAGCGAGATCAATAGCGGTAGCCCCAATGCGGCCCAACGGTCGATTTGCCGATTGATTTCCAACAGGTCGCGAAAAGGTGTGCCGCCTGGCGAGAATCCTAAGTTTATTTCCAATCCCAGGCCTTTGAGTCCGATTTCAGCACGCACCAGTTCGTCGGCAAAATGCAGCGGCGACAAGTCGATCTGTTTGTGTGTCAGGTATTCCCCCCAGGGGCGGTCGAAGCTAATCACGAGGGGGCTCGAGGTATCCGATGTGTGAATCGTGCGGAGAATGGCTACCGCCAACATCAGTCGTTGCTGTTCGTCCAGAGAGAGGTCGTCGTCCAGATTCAGCCGCGCCGCACAATGCCAGATTTGGACACGACCGCGGTAGCGCCGGACCACCTGATCTACCATGCGCAAGGCGTTTGACTGCAGTTCGGAGTAGCTGTCTTCCCAGAGATAGATCCAATCGGGTAGATGTTGTCGGTCCAATTGCACCAGAGGTCCGGCACAGACGCGCAGACCAGAACGCTGGCACCATTCGATCTGTCGGTCGAGCGCATCCCATTGGAATTCTCCTGGGTTGGGCTCCAGGAGACGCCAGTTGATGCTAATCGCGGCGGAGTTAAACGTTCCGGCAAAGACCTTTTCGATCGGCGCGGGCAAGCCGTCGAGCGGCAAAGTCCCCGCCAGCATCGTGGGCAAGCGAGCGTTTTTCTGAAGCCGTGCCGAGAGGCTCTGTTGCGCAAACTGTTGCGTCAGCTGCTGGATTCCCTGAGTGCCGCGCTGGATCGCCTGGGACGCTTCTCGCGTTGACTGGGAAATGTCCGATTGTTGTGTCGCGGCCCGGATGAAATGAGCCGTGGCTTGATTCAAGTGCTCGGTAATCTCTGAAGACAACGTGTAATCCGCCAATCGCCACTCGGCGGCGAAATTGCGAAGCCGATTCACGGTTCCGCGCGCCAATTCCACGGGCAGCGAATAACGAGCCTCGCGCTGAATTAGGCTTGCCGTTTGTAACGTCACCGGCCCCTCGTCGGTCACGTGCCATGGGAGGTGAAAGCTACCCGATTCATCGACCGCACGGTCGACGACCAATTCGTCACCTTCCCAATGAAAACGGCACGGCCAAGGAACCGCATCGATTCCATCTAGGAAAGCCCAGTCGAGAGCATCCTGGGGGAGTTGCTCCTTGTGGGGGACCAGAAACCGCATTTGACCCATTAGGCTGTCTTCCCCGGCGTTTGTCGCGATCAGCAGGAGCCTCGGGACTCGATCCGTTCAGGGATGCTGCTCACAACGGATTAGAGAGGTCGGAAACATGTGGGGCGCCCGTTCGCGGACGTCGCGGTTCCCAGCAGCGAGCCGCTGTTTGACGTTCCGTGATATCCCAGATGTGTGTGTTGCCAGAAGTCCCCGATCCCGAGTGTCCAAAACACAGTGAGACGTTTCTCGAAGCCCGACTCGCAATCCGATTCAAACCTTGCTAGCCAAAACCTTGCTAGCCAAAACCTTGCTAGCCAAAACCTTGCTAGCCAAAACCTTGCTAGCCAGTTGACTCACGGGATTGATATACTCGCGACCACGAGAGNGNNTCAAACNANGAGTGCATGATAACCGCCCACGCAATCCGGAGGCAAGGAATCCCCATGACTGCTGCTGTCTTACAAACCGCCCTGTCCGACTTTCCCGTCCGCCGTGGCAAGGTTCGCGATATCTACGACCTGGGCGATCAGCTCCTATTGGTTAGCACCGATCGCATCAGCGCATTTGACCGGGTTTTGCCAACCGGTATCCCGGACAAGGGACGCGTCTTGACGCGTCTCAGCGCATTCTGGTTTGACCTGCTAGATACGCCGAGTCACATGTTGTCGTTGGATCTCTCCGACTTGCCGATCGATGAACACCAGCGCGATCTGCTAAATGGGAGGAGTATGCTGGTTCGCAAGGCGAGTGTCGTTCCGATCGAGTGCGTCGTACGCGGTTACCTCGATGGTTCTGGATGGAACGAATATCAACGAGACGGGACCGTTTGCGGAATTAGCTTGCCCGCCGGTCTGGTTCGTTGTCAGCAGCTTGGGGAACCGATCTTTACGCCCGCGACGAAGGAGGAGAGCGGGCATGACATCAACATCTCGTTCGAACGCATGGTGGAATTGATCGGTCGTGAATCTGCCGAGACGCTGCGTCGCAGTAGCATCGATCTGTACCAACGGGGGGCGGAGTTTGCGCGCCAGCAGGGGATCATTATTGCAGACACCAAGTTTGAATGGGGGTTGTTTGACGACGAGTTGATTCTCATCGACGAGGTGCTCACACCCGACAGTTCCCGATTCTGGCCCGCATCGCTTTACGAGCCTGGCGGCCCTCAGCCGTCCTATGACAAACAGTTTGTGCGCGATTGGTTGTTGGAAACCGGGTGGGACAAGGAGAGTGAACCTCCGCCGCTGCCCGATGAAATTGTCACCAAGACGCGCGACAAGTACGTCGAGGCGTTTGAGCAAATAACGGGCACGCCATTTGAATGAGCGGCAGCTCGGTGCATCTCGGTCGCTGGCGAGCCGCGCCGTTGATGAAGGGCGTGGCTGCCGAGCGGGGCTCCGGTGCTATTCCGGGGTAAACCGGCGACCGAAGTCTCGATTCCGTCAGGGTGAACTCGGGTTCTGCCCCCCCCGGGTCGTCTGTGTCCAGACGCTAATTTTTGTCTTCGGTGGGTCGACCCGCCAACCAGCGGGCGCGCAGTGAATTGCCGTGGGACTGCGCCGACTCATCTCCGAAATACACTTGACGTGCTTTCGACACACGCCCCAGTGCTTCCAGTGTCCGCCCCACGTTGTAGCGGGCACCCGCTTCCCAGGGGGAGTCAGACCGCGTTGCGAGCGTGCGGTTTTGCAGCCAGTCGAGGGCGACTTCGAAGCGCCCTGCTTCGTAATTGGCCAGCCCGATCCAGTAGGTTGCGCTCTGTTTCGCTCGTACCATTCCCCGGTAGGCACGTTCCACCCTCGGCTGATTGCCATTCTTATCCTGCCCTGGTCGTTGGACAAATCCATATCGTTTTGCCCGGAATCCGGGATCTTCGAGAAAGTTCTTTAGTATTCGGTCACTGACACGCGCTTGGAGGTAGTAATTGGCGGCTCCGGGTTCCTCTTCTTGTTTGAAGAACATGCCGCGCAGGTGTTTCTTGCGGCCGTCAGCAAGCGGCCGGGAACTCTGAAAAACCCAAGCGTGCATTTCGTAGTCGTGGACCAACAGCTTCTCGAAGGTCTCGTAGTCGTTGGGCCACCCCATGCGTTCATAGTGCGCCTTGCGCTGGACACGATCGTCACCCGAGAGGGTCTCTTCGCGGCCACGGCGGTAGAGAATCGCGTCATAACCGATCCGCCAGATGCGCACCGCGCCGACACCCGGGTGTCGTTCTAACCGTTCTGCGAGATCGCCTGGCGAGGTGGTCAGGACCATGCGCTGGTCTCCCGTTAACGCTTGTTGCAGATGTCGCATTCTCCGGCCCAGGTAGTGCGGTGATCCGTCAATCAGAGCCGTGACCTGGCGAACGTCTGCGTGGCGGACTGGGTAGCGCTGTTGAGGACTTAGGTCGAGCCGGCCGGGAAGCTCGTTCGTTCCCAAGATTCGGGAATCGCGGATCACGTCGGCGAGCTCGACCACGCCTCGCTTATCCGCTTGTGGAATTACTAAACCAAGTCGCGAGTCGAACAGGAACAACCGATCATCGATCAGGACGGCGGTGCACCAGGGACGTGGTTGCTGGCCAGGCGATCCGGGGATCGCTAGCATCGCGACATCGATTCCCTGTTGTCTGGCGAGGAGCATGAACAACCAAGACCGTTGCCAGAAGTCACCGTGCCCATAAAGCAGCAACTGTTGCGGCGAAAACCGATATCCGGGTCCCGGAACTCCAAACCGGGGGGCGTAGCCCAGCGGCGTTGGGGATTTCGCGCCGTTGTCTACGGGAGGGGTCGCAACGATGTCGCGAAAGTCACGGGAGACCGGGTCCAACTGGACGTTGCGGACGGTCCAGTCGAAGAGGCGATACGCGACTCCCAGTCGCGTTGCGTTGGCGGCCCCCAGATCTTCGTGCGCTTCGTCTAGCCACCTCGCAAATGCCGGGTCGAGCTTCTGGCCAGAAACCCAGGATGCAATGTCACGCAACCAGAGCGTCTCGCGGAGAAACCCAACGTCGATGAGGTTAAATTTGCGTGATTCGATTCGAGCGTACACGAGCACCCGCTGCAGCTCCGCGGGCAAACTGCTTGTCAGAGCGGGTACCGTCCAGCCGCTCGAATCGGTTTGCGAACCGATCCAGGAATTCAGACCGTAAGCGATTCTTCCCGCCGTGGGCGACTCGCTTGTCAAATCTGGGTCCTGTAGTAGTTCCAGCGCGTTCTTCAGCTCGCGCGATGACGCGTCGGGCGCTGTTGCGACCGGTTGGCGGGTGATCGGGGCGATGCGCTGGGCGGGCTCACATCCGACCGCATGAGCCAACAGTAATAGCATCACCCACCGCCGGTACGACCAGGGGCATCGCGGCTTGGAGAACCGGATTGGCTGGGGTGCGCTCATCACTCAAACCCATGCGTAAAGTCGGGGGAAATGCGGCTGCTCGTTCAGAATCGCTCGATCGTTTCGCGGATTGCCAGGATTTGCTCGAGCAGCGCCGGTAGCGTATCCAGGGATACCATATTGGGACCATCGCTGGGTGATTGACTGGGGGTCGGGTGTGTTTCCACGAATAGCCCATCGATACCAATCGCGGTCGCGGCGCGACTCAGTGGTTCGATCATTTCTCGTTGGCCACCTGTCGATTCGCCGAGTCCTCCCGGCTCTTGTACGCTGTGGGTGGCATCGAAAACCACGGGGGCACCGATCTCCCTGAGTTGTACAAGTGACCGCATGTCATTCACCAATCGCCCGTAGCCGAAGAAAGTTCCGCGCTCGCATAACAAGATGTCCTGGCAGCCCGATGCGACCAGTTTTCCTGCTACGTGTCGCATGTCCCAAGGAGACAAGAACTGTGCCTTCTTGACATGCACCGCACGCTTGGTACGAGCTGCGGCTACCAAGAGATCGGTTTGGCGTGCCAAGAACGCTGGAATTTGTATCAGTTGACAGACTTGTCCGACCGCGGCCGCCTGAGGGGACTCGTGAATATCGGTTGTGACGGGGAGGCCTGTCGACCGCTTGACGGCTTCGAGAATTTGTAGGCCTCGTTCGAGCCCAGGGCCGCGATAAGCGTCGGTGCTGGTGCGGTTGGCTTTATCAAAAGACGCTTTGAACACCAACGCGATTGCGAGCTTGGCTGTCAACTCCTGTAATCGCTGGGCGATCTCAATCGTCAGGGACTCACTTTCGATGACGCAGGGACCGGCGATTAACAGCAACGACTGGCCAGTTCCACACTGGTAAGGACCGATCGTCGCGGGGTTATTCAGCATGCGGGGTCTCCTCGGATGTGTGATTCCGGGAGCTCCGATTCAATCCGTCAGTGTGGCGACTAAGGGCCCGCCGGGGTGGGCTGCCCAGATGTCCAGCTGAGAGGGCGATCGTCAGCTGGGGGAAGTCGCTGCGCCCGGGACCAGTAGTGTGATGCGTTGCGGCAGCACCTGGATCCGCACCGGTAGGTGTCCCCCCGGATCGCCATCCAACTGGAAAGCGACCGGCTGATCGGACTCGACCCGGATCGTTTTCACTCGGGCCGTTGTACAGTCTTGCCAGCGCTGGTGGCGACGCAACAGGACACCGAGTAGATACCACAACGCGGCCGGCAGAGAACCTCTTCGAAAGGTGCACAGATCCAGCGCGCCGTCGGTCCCCACCGCATTGGGAACGATCGGGATCCGCAACGCGTAGATTGGTAGATTGTTGAGAAACACCCATCGCGCTGCAATTTCCCGCGTGACCGGTTCCGATTCCACCGTAGGTTCGAAGTATACTCGCAGTTCCGGATACCTGTAACTGCGAATTGCTGCCAGGATCGGCCGAAGATAACTCCAATGAGAGATGTGACCGCGGCGACGCGCGTGCAATCGTTGCACCACGTCGGCATCGAGACCGCAACTAAACATCAGCAGGAACAGACGGCCGTTGACTTCCCCCGCGTCGAGACGCAAACAGGTTCCCTGATGAATGACCTGGGCCGCGTTCTCGGGCTGCAACCCCAACGCGCGGGCTAGCAGGTTCTCGGTCCCCAGCGGTAGGACGGCAAGCGGAGTGTCCGCGGACTTGTATCGTCCGTGTCCGCTAAAAAGAACGCTAAAAACATCGGACAGGGACCGGCCATTTTTTAAGCGGCCCCT
>PADE01000216.1 GCA_002702965.1 Planctomycetaceae bacterium | reverse complement strand
GGCTTGCCAGGTCGCTGCCGGCGTTGGGCTCCGAGTAGCCTTCGCACCAGATCATCTCGCCGCGCAACGTGGGCGGAATGAATCGCTTTTTCAGCTCCTCGGTCCCCAATTCGAGCAGTGTCGGCACCAAGTAGGCGATGCCTTGGCCGCCCAGACCGGGTGCAATTTGGGCGCGGGCGAATTCCTCAGCGATAATCCGCGCTTCGAGAATGTCGAGGTCGGCACCGTAACCTCCGTACTCTGTGGGGATCGACCTCGCGGCGAAACCATGTTCCAGGAGTAGATCCTGCCAGGCGATCGTTTTCGCGCGATCCGGTTCGTGCCTGGCCGGCGCCAGCTGCGCATGGGATTCGATGAAGCGCCGCGTCTGTTGACGAAACGCGTCGTACTCCTCGCCGTAGGAAAGGTCCACAGTCGTCTCTCCAATCGGGCCTTTGGAGTGGCCCGTAATTAGCTCGAACCGGGTGTTCGTGAAGCCATCGTCACCCAACCCGCCGGTGCCCGGAGACGGTCGCCGACCGCGCCGCGGTATCGGCTGGGCTGTCGACCGACCGTGCGCTAGGTCCCCTCCTCCGGCAACATTTAAATGACCATTCCACCGTCCACTTGAATCACGGCGCCCGAGGTGTACGAACCGGCCTCGGAGGACAGGAAGACGGCCGCTCCGATGAGCTCATCGATGTGCCCGATCCGTCCTGCCGCGGCCGACTTGACGACCCGTGCAAGCGTATCCTCGTCTTCCCACAGCGCGCGGCTGAGTTCGGTTTTGATCAACCCCGGCAGGATTGCGTTGGCGCGCACACCCCCGTGCCCCATGTCACGAGCGAGCACCTTGGTCAACATCACCAGCGCGCATTTGGTGACCGAGTAGATCCCTTGGTTCGTACTGGCGCGGAGGCCCGCTACCGACGCGATGTTGAGGATCGATCCGCCGCCGTTGGCCATCATTTTATTACCGAGCGCGATCGACAGTACGTAGGGGACCGTTAGATTGAGGTCCAACGTCTTGTCCCACGCCCACTTCTCGGAGTCGGCGATATTTCCATAAAAGGGGTTGGTACCAGCGTTGTTCACCAGCACGTCGATGCCGCCGAAACGATCTTCGGCCGCGGCAATGAGTCGGTCGCGATGTTCCTCTTTACCGACGTGCGCCGCCACGCCGAGAACTTGGTCTGGGTTCCCCAATTCGCTGACCGCCGCGTCCACATTTTCTTGTTTGCGGCTGGCGACCGTCACGTTGGCCCCCGATTGGAGAAATCCCTTGGCGATCGCCAATCCAATACCTCGCGTTCCCCCCGTGATCAGGGCGTTCTTGCCGGCCATGGAGAAACCTTCATACATCTTCAATCACTCCTCTGCGTGGGTAGCGTAAAACAGAACACCCTTATGTCGAATCAATGACCCATCTCAAGCGGGGGCAGCAGCAGTCGGCGTCGCTCGGTCGCCCGCGTGTCGGTCTGAATAAACGGTCTTCGCTGGGAATCGATGGTGTACGGATTGCCGGTCCGCGCGGCGGTCGGTCGGACCGGTCGGCTGCGCATCAGCGTGGCTCGTTGTGTGCCGCGAATTCGGCCCGGCGAACCCGATCCAAAACCTCAGCAGCGGTCCGGCGCAGTCCGTTGCCGACGGTGATGTTGTCCCCCAATTCGAGGTAAGCCTGCTTCTGGGCGTCGAAAGATGGCCAGGTGGGTAGGCCGTCGACGTTGGGATTCCCGTCGGTCGCAAAACTCACCCAATATCGTATCATCGCGTCGGCCAGCCGCTGGTCCTGTGGTTGGTCGTGTCCGGAGAGTGTATTGAATGCGTAGCCGATCTCGGCCGCATGATGGGCTCCCCAGGAGGGTACCACCGAACTTGCGCGGGTGAAAAAGTACTGCCAGCCCGCGGCTGAGACCCGACAGCTTCCCAACAACATCCGACGTGCATTGCGAACGAACCAGGTATCGGTGATGAATTGATCGATACCCGCTCGCAGCTCCTCGGAATTCGCCATCGGGTAGAGTGACAGCACCTGCTCGGCGCGGGCCCCGTAACGTTCCTCGATCCCTTTCTTAAAGTCGTCGGTGGAACGGTAGGGATAACTCGACATGAACATCGTGCCCTCGTTGCGGTTGGTGCCGACGATGATCGGTATGTTGTTCTGCTTTCCGGCCGCGAAGAGATTCTCGGACAGGTCGGGAAGAAAGTGGTTGTCGACAACTGCCACCGGCGTAAAAGCCGCAGTGCGTTCCAGCAGCTCGCCGCCGTCGATGCCGCGCAAGCGAGCCAACGTCGGCGGTTGCTGACCCTCTTCCACGACGCTCTGGGCCCAGGCGAGGCCGATCGCCTCGGCGCTGCGCTGTTGTGGAACCGATCGTTTCAGATAGGTGATGTTGGAGTCGGTGACCCAGGAACTCTGCGCGATGGCACCGTGAAACAACCCCTTGGCGAGCGGAGAGGCGCACAACATATGGACACTGGTCCCGCCTGCCGATTCCCCAAAAATGGTGACTCGATCCGGATTGCCACCGAACGCGGCGATGTTCCGTTGGACCCACTTGAGCGCCGCGATCTGATCGAGGAAACCGTAGTTGCCCGACACTCCCTGTGGCGATTCCGCCGACAGCTCTGGTAGGGACAAGAACCCGTACGGACCCAGCCGGTAGTTGATGCTGACCAATACGACTCCGCGCCGCGCCAACGCCTGGCCGTCGTACCCCTTTTGATGACTCCAGCCGAGAGTGAGGCCGCCGCCATGGATCCATACCATCACGGGAAGTTTGTCCTGGGAGCCGGCTGCCGTGGTCCAGATGTTGAGGTACAGGCAATCCTCCGACGTCGCCGGTAGGGTCGTTCCGGTGAGCCGAGCCAGCCCGTCGGTTTGNGGGCAAATCGCGCTGAATGCGCGGCACGNGCGGACNCCGNCCCAGGGCNCNACCGGCGCCGGTGGCCTCCANCGCAGCGGGCCGANGGGCGGGGCCGCGTAGGGGATGCCGCGGTAGACCTGGAGGTTTGCCGATGGGTCGAGCGCGACCCCTTCGAGGGAACCCGAATCGATTTTCAGCGGCTCCGCGCGGGTCGCGGCGCAGAGCGCCAACGACACGATCACTGCGAACGACAAGGGGCCCGTCTGTCGGCGGTTCATCTGTCTTGTGTCCCTAGAAGAGGGTTACGTTTCGGTTGTGGACGATGTGACCTGCATCCCGAGCGTCTCGGCGATCAACGCCGGTTTCTCCTCGCCTTCGATCTCGACCCGTTTCTCGGATTTGATCAGTACCCGACCGGGCGACTTTTCGGTGACCGACACGATCGTGGTGTGCACCCGCAGCTTGGAATTGACCTTGACCGGGTTGAGAAAACGGACGCGATCGAGGCCGTAATTGAGACTCAGCACACGATCCTTCAGCTGGGGCCAGTCAGGCGGCCCGTGGCCCGACAGCAACGACAGCGACAGGAACCCGTGGGCGATNGTGGCTCCGTACGNCGAGTCTTGCATGCGGGCGGGATCGACGTGAATGTACTGGTGGTCGTCGGTGCAGTCGGCGAACTGATCGATCCGCGTCTGCTCGATCTCGAACCAGTCTGAAGGAGAGAGTTCCCTCCCCTCGTAGGCCTTCAGTTCTTCGAGCGTTACCTCGTTGGACATCAGTGGGTCCCTTTTGGTGTGCGCAGGTCGGTCGTGGCGAGCCGCACGAGGATTGCGTGCGGGAGACAACGACCCCTTCTGCTCGCTAAACAACGAGCGATGCAGGTCGCTACCACAACGATGCAAGTATCCCGATCATGTAAACGGCGAAGCCGGCGTACAACGCGGTACCACACGCGACGAAAAAGATGCTCACGGGCCCCGGGTGAATCGACTTCGGCAAGTGTTTCAAATTGAGATAGAGAATCGCCGGGACATAGACGGCCATCGCAACGCCGTTGATTGCTGCGCTGAGAAAGAAGAACTCCAGCACGCTCACGCCCAATTGTTCAAAAGTCGCGAACATGATGAAGCCAAGTGTCCATAAGGTGAGCATGATCGGCACGTACATCGACCCACTGGACCACTTCTCTTTCGTGGACGGAAACCCTTTGTGGATGAGATCGGTCCACATCCGGATTCCGCCGTCGATGTTAGTGAGCACGGTACTGAAAAGTGCAGCGATGGCGATGATCAGGAACAGGTAGATTCCGAAAGTTCCCATCGCCTCACCGAGCATGCCAGCGAGGTCAAAAATAAGTTCCGATTGGCCAAACCCTTGCTGCTGTGGATAGAGTGCCACGAGTGAAGCGAACATAAACAGGAACAGGGTGACCAGGCTGACGATTCCAAAAACCACCCAGGTGTCGAACTTGACAAAGCCGAACCATTCGCGGAATCGCTGGTTGTTTTCAGGAGTGTCAGGGAAGATATAGCCGGTTTCATCCACCCGCTCCTGTTTGCCTCTTACATCGACTTGCAGCATCGGGAAACGTTTCCCCATACCGATACCCTTGTCGCGCAAATAATAGGCATAGAACAAATTCCCAAATCCACCGGCTCCAGCAAACACGAGTGCTCCAAAGAATCGATAGAACGGGAAATCATCAGCCGAATCGATGTGCGGTGGGAAACTCACTACACCGCTCAGGATGTCTTTCGCGTGTTGGACGGTACCGATCTTCAAGGCCACGAATATTAAGCCGCCAAAAATCACGAAGACGAGAAGTGTGACGATCTTCTCCAGGCCGTTGTAAATCCTCTTGGGACCAAGAAGGACCGTCCAGGCCACCAGTGTGACGGGAAGGTACCACAACCAATCTCTTCCCCAAACGGAATCCTCCGGCAATCCCATTCCGGTCAACCAAGTTATCTTGTCTCCGACAAACAGGTACCGAACGGTCGAGGAGACGGCCCGTTGCCAGCCAGGGAGGCAGGTGAGAACCAGAAGAAATCCCATGAAGACGTACATGATTTTCACCGACACACGTGCCAGACCACTGAGCGCAGTCTCCCCCGTGGCGACGGCCCATCGACCGATTTCTAGATTGATCCAGATTTGAAGAAAGACGGCGATCACCGGCGCCCATGCCATCGACGCGCCAAAGCGGGCGGTGATCCAGGGCCACAGTACGAGTTCGCCCGATCCAACCGCCATCCCAACCATAATGGCGCCGGGACCGACTATTTTCCAGAACGGCACTCCCATTTCGGGCAGGTCGCCCTGGCGAAGCGGCTCAATCGAGTTTGCCATCGACGGTCTCCTCATTCAATCACGAATGACGGTCGTTTCAGATTGCCCTCGAGAGCGGTCGGTGAACGCTGCAGCGCGCCCGACAGGTCTCCCAGCGGGCGGGCGCAGAGGGATCGACCGAGCGTCCCAGTCAGAGTTTTAGCACGCGCCGCTGCGAAGTCCATCCACGGCCCCCGATCCGCCACCACCGGGGGTGGGCAGAAGAGCAAGATGCGGGACGTTGGGCATCTAGTATCCCTCCTCGAGCAGCGGGTAGGCGCTCGTCAAATGGGGGGCACTGACCGGCTCGCACCGCTGCACATACGCCGCATTCAACTCGTCGAAACAGGTCACCCCGAGCAGCGCCAGACAGGTCGTGATCTCGTCTTCCAGCAGTTCCAGCGCGCGGAGTACGCCCTGTTCCCCGTCCGCGGCGACACCGTAGCCGACGAGTTTGCCAATGCCCACCGCATCGGCACCCAGCGCGATCGCCTTGACCACGTCGGTGCCCCGCAAGAAGCCACCGTCGACCGTGATCTGGGCGCGGGCCCCCACCGCCTCGACGACTTCGGGGAGGATGTCGATGCAACCCCGGCCGTGATCGAGCTGCCGGCCGCCGTGATTGGAGACGTAGACCACGTCGACTCCATGTTCACAGCAGATCTCCGCGTCTTCGGCGGTGGCGATCCCTTTGATGATCAGCGGGATCTGGTAGCGGTCCTTGATTCGCCGCACGTCGTCCCAGTTAAAGCGGGCGATGTGCTGAAAGGTGCCGCCTCGCCGTTGGGAGGTGACCACGTACCGCTTCGCAACGTCTCGTTCGCGAAAACCGTAGGCGTCTAAGTCGACGGTCACCGCGATCGCGCGGTACCCCGCATCGATGGCGCGCGGGATCCACTCGTCGACCCACTCGTGACCACCGCCAATATAGAGCTGAAACATTTTCGGGCCCTCGTGGGCGGCGGCGATCTCTTCCAGCGAGGGCTTGGTGACAATGCTATGCATGCTCAGCACACCGAATTTGCCGGCGGCGCGCGCCACCGCCGCTGCCCCTTCTGGGTGCAGATCCTGGAGTGACCCGATGGGGGCGGCGAACACGGGAATCCGCTGACGGATTCCGAGCAAGTCCTTGCCGCAGTCAATTTCCCACACGTCGCGGAGGACGCGCGGCCGAAACGCCAGCCGCTCGAGCGCTTGGCGATTGCGCTTGAGCGTTGTTTCCGACTCTGCGCCCCCGATCAGGTAGTCCCAGATCTCGGGCGTAAGATTTTGTTTGGCGGCTTTGAAGAGCTCTTGCAGCAGTTGAATGTCGGGCGCTTGATTCATGGGTTTGGGGCATCCGATGGGAACGCCGCCGGTTCTTTCCGGCGCGCGTGGCGCGTCGGGCGAGATCTCCCACGGGCGACCAAGGCCGGCGATAGAGTCTGGCGTAGTGGCGCGCTTGGAGGCGCGTTTGCTCAAGCGGATTGCGTCTTACCATGCGGCCCCGGCAGAAACAACCAGACATTGTTTCGGGAAAGTCGCNGTGGGCGCGAGGGATGCGTGGTCGCAGCACCGCGCGTGGACCTGGGATGCGCGACTTATTTGGTGCCCGTTGCTGCCGGGCGNCGAGGAGTCTAAATTCAACAGAAATCGGTTTGCCGAACTCGCTGCTAGGGTACCAGGAAGTGATCAAGACACGTTTTACCGAGGAATTTGGGATCGAGCATCCGGTCGTCATGGGCGGCATGCAATGGGTGGGCCGNGCGGAGTTGGTGGCCGCCGTCGCCAACGCGGGAGCGCTGGGGTTTGTCACAGCGCTGACGCAGCCCACACCCGAAGACTTGACCAAGGAAATTGCGCGGTGCCGAGAGCTCACGGATAAACCGTTTGGTGTGAACCTGACGATCCTGCCGACGCTCAAGGAAACACCCTACGATGAATATCGCCGGGTGATCATCGAGTCAGGCATCAAGATTGTCGAGACCGCGGGTAACAATCCGCAGCCGCATCTGCCCGACTTCAAGGCGGCCGGGGTCAAGGTGATCCACAAATGTACGTCGGTGCGACACGGTATCAAGGCGGAGAAGATCGGTTGCGATGCGATCAGTATGGATGGGTTCGAATGCGCCGGGCATCCCGGCGAAGACGACGTACCGAACCTGATCCTGCTCCCGATCGCCCGCGATGCGATCAACATCCCGATGATTGCATCGGGAGGGTTTGGGGAGGCTCGCGGTCTGGTGGCGGCGTTGGCGCTGGGTGCCGAGGGGATCAATATGGGCACCCGATTCATGGCCACCAAAGAATCGAGCGTTCATGAAAACGTCAAACAGCAGATGGTTGAAAATAGCGAGCTCTCCACCGATCTGATTTTTCGCACGCTTCACAACACGGCCCGGGTGGCCAAGAACTCGGTCAGCCAGGAAGTGGTCGAGATCGAGTCGAAGGGTGGCGCCACGATTGACGACATCGCCCACTTGGTGGCGGGCAAACGCGGACGGGTGGTATTCGAAACGGGGGATGTCGAACACGGCATTTGGTCCGCTGGCATGGTCCAGGGATTGATCCACGACATTCCCAGTGTGGAAGAATTGGTCGGTCGCATTGTGCGCGAAGCGGAGCAGATCATCGAGCGGATGGTGTCGCTCAGTGGTCAGTAATGCCTGCGGTACGCGCGATCCGTCAGCGCGCAGCGAGGCGGCGGCTGGCGAGCGGGGAAGAGTCCCACGACGTTACCTCGGAAGTGGACATGAACAACAAATCGATCACCATGACGGGTGCCGAGAGCCTCCAGCGAACCCTCGCCAAGGGGGGCGTCGATGTGTGCTTTACGAATCCGGGAACGACCGAGATGCACCTGGTGCACGGGGTCGATACGGTTACCCAGATGCGGGCCGTGCTCTGCCTGTTTGAAGGCATTTGCACGGGAGCCGCCGACGGTTTTGGGCGGATGACCGGGCGCCCGGCCACGACTCTGCTGCACTTGGGTGCCGGGCTCGGCAACGGAATTGCCAATTTGCACAATGCGCGGCGCGCGCGGACTCCGATCATCAACCTGGTCGGAAATCACGCCAGTTATCACCTCCAACACGATGCCCCGCTGACGTCTGACATCGACGGGCTGGCCGACACCGTTTCGTGTTGGACCAAGTCCGACTCAACCGCGGAGACACTCGGACGTGACGGCGCTGACGCGCTGACGGCGACGTTGAGCGCCAATCCCGATTCGCGAGGCCAGATTGCGACCCTGATTGTGGCGACCGATGCGGCGTGGGGAGAGGTGACCGAGGTCGCGCCTTTCAACCCCATTCCGACCCGGGCAGCCGTGTCGAGCGATGCGATCGATACGGCNGCCCAGAATCTGGACGCGGACTCGTTATTGTTGATCGATGGTCCCGGCATGAGTTCAGCNGGACTNGGCGCCGCCTCNCGGATCGCGTCGGTTTCTGGTTGTCAGCTGCGCACGATCTTTTCGCCCGCCCGCGTGGATGCGGGAGCCGGGCGTCCCGGCATCAAGAGACTGCCCTATTTTCCCGAGCAGTTGCGGCACGTGCTCTCGAAATTCAAACGATTGGTTCTGGCTGGTGCCAGGCCGCCGGTTGCCTTTTTCGCATATCCTTTCGGTTCTCGAGACCTGCTTCCCGAGGGCTCTGAAGTGGTCACACTCGCGCGGGTCGAAGAGGATGTGGCGGGCGCCTTGGAGGCGGTGGCCGAGGCGCTTGGCGCCCCGCGTGATTGCGGCGCGAGAAACCCGCTGGAACGTCCGGAAGCACCCGCCGGAGAACTCACGGCAGCCGCCGCGGCGGCGATCATTGCGCACCGGGTACCCGAGGGATGCATCGTCACGGTTGATTCGGGGTCCGGCAACAACGCCTACGACGGCCTGCAAACGGCACAACCGAATACTTGGCTCAGTCTCACCGGCGGGGCGATCGGACAGGGCGGGCCGGCGGCAGTCGGTGCGGCGGTGGCCTGTCCGGACCGCCAGGTGCTCGCGCTGCAAGGGGACGGCGGCGCGATGTATACGAATCAGGCGTTCTGGACGCAGGCCCGCGAGGGGCTCAACGTGACGACCGTCATCTACTCCAATCGCGCATATTGGATCCTCGACTTCGAGTATTTGCGTCTGGGTCTACCGGAACTGAGCGAGCAGGGTCGCGATCTGTTCTGTCTCGACAAACCTCCGATCGGCTGGGTCGAGTTGGCCGGGAGCATGGGCGTACCCGGCTGCCGTGTGCAGACCGCCGAAGCATTCGACGCGGCTCTCACACGGAGTTTCAGTGAGCCGGGGCCGTTTCTGATCGAAGCGGAGGTTCCCAGCCCACGCCGNGCCGACNTGGANCGGTTGATACCGAAGCGGGCGTAAGGCGCNCGCTCGGGGGCGGAGCGGTTCTCTCCCCGCTGTCGGAAATGCGCAGCGACGGCCGCCGCACCCGTGAACAGCGGAAGGCGCGCGGGCGTCGATTTGGGTCCGCGGGCTCGCGCCGAGCGGATGCTTTATTTGGCCTGCTCGATCGGTTCACCGTACACATTCAATTCAGCGTACCGAAGCCACGACGTGTCGTAATCCGGGTCGCGATCGAACTTCTGGGGGGCCGCCCATTCGGGTCGGATCGTCTTGTCAAAGTCCGCCGGCAATTCTCCCGAAGTCCGTTTGGAGAGTTCGTCGTGGAGTACCGCCATCACCTGTCCCAGCCCCGGCGGAAATGGCTTTCCGGTCGGATTGGTTCTTCCGATAATGGGCTTCTTGGTCTCTTTGTCGGGGGCGAAGGCCGCCTTGGAATAGGCGGCCTGTTCCGCCTTTTCCTCGTCTGTCATGGCGGCGTTGACGGTCCGACCAACCGGCACGACGGCGGTGTACGGTCCCACCAGAATGGAATCGGCTGGCTGGAGGTTCNTGGGGAGCCGACCCGCGCCGATGGTCACTTCCCCATGGCTGCAGTGGACCCAGAATCCGCTGTCTTCCCCGTTTGGAAATGCGAACCGCGGTGTGCCAGTGAAGACTTCAGAGAATTTGAACTCGACATCTTTGATCCCGTCCACGAGANCGGGCATCCGGGCGCGGGTGGAGACGATGTNGCGCGCGGAACTGACCCACTCGGGTGTCATCCACACAAATCGTGGCATCGTGCGTACCGCCATCGTGTCGTGCGCGGAGCGAAACACCGCGCGCAAGGCCGTATGCTCCGCCATTTCCCCGTCGATCTGCCAGCGGGAGAGCTTCCTCAAACGCTGCTGGGCCGCGGTGACCAACTCGGGGTCATTTCCGTGGTATTGGNTTCTGCGCAAGTTGCTCAAGATCGAGTGATCCCCCTGGATCTTGAAGTCGCATTGTTCACCACTCAGTTCGCCCACTTGCGTTTCCACCGCGGACCCATCGAAGGTGACCTGAAAGGCCAGTTTGGCGCCGCAGTGCAAATAGGCGGGCGGATTGTGTCCCACCATGCAGAAGGTGAATGTTCCTAGATCCTCCAGTCCCGCTGCGTGTCGGGTCGCGGCGGCGGTGATCGCTTTCCCATAGGCCGCCACCCACTCGGNTGACGCGAACGTCAGGTCGCCGATGCCATCGGGCATGGTTGCCAGCAGCACCGACGCTCCCCGCTCGGGCGGAGCANCGGCCGGCGCGNCGCGCGACAGTAGCACGGTCAAACTCAGGATGGCAAGTAGNGTGGCGGAGAGACGCATGGAAGTCTCCTTGGGTGTACCGGTGCGTGCCGCAACGAGCAACCGCACTGTACATCNCGCCAGGGCGCGTGTCACATCGGACCGGCTGGTAGGGCCGGAATCGTTCGCCGCGAAAGGACGCGTACCAGGCACTCTCCCGCTGAGTCCGTGGCAACGATCT
>PADE01000215.1 GCA_002702965.1 Planctomycetaceae bacterium | reverse complement strand
CTGGAACCGGCGACGACACCGAAACGGTTGTCGCCGCGGCCGCTAAGTCCCCTGTCGTGACTCAAATGTGGAGCTTGGTGCGATCGGCCGCGGCACACCACATGCAACAGGCTGTGCAAACAGGTCGTCTGGGCGATTTAAGCGCTTTCCACGCCGACCTTTGCTTCGCCAAAGGGACTCCCGGAACCGCGCAGCTTGCAGCGCGTCGGGAAGCGGCGGTTCCCGAGCGCTACGAGTTAGTCGATTCGAAGCGCGAACTGACCAACGTCGGGGTCTACTGCCTGGTCTCGCTGTTATGGCTGACGGGGAAACGGATCCAACGCGTGTGCGCAACAACCGGCAACTTCTTTTTTCGGGAGCACGAGGCCAACCACATGGAGGATTTTGGGCAGATGATGCTCGAACTCGAAGGTGGATTGATCGCCACAATCTCGGCGGGTCGCACCGGCTGGCAATCCAATCCGGATTCCGGCCTGGACCGAACCACGCTGGTCGGCACGCACTCGCTCGCCACATTCGACGCGCATCGACCCCGCCTCGCGGTCTGGTCGGACGCGCCGTCCTGGTCACCTCCCCAAACCGATCCCGAGGATCCGATGGGGATGTGGGGAGGTCCCAAAGACCCGGCCTTCGTCCCCGCGCCCAAGCGATCCTGGTTGACCCCCGCCGCGGGCGAAAAAGACGATTTCACCCACTTCTTGGACTGCATCGAAGCCGGCCGCACCAGCGACGTCCCGGCAGAGCTCGCCGGGCACGCAACCGCAGCACTGCTGGCCGGCTACCAATCCGCCGCGGGTCGAACGATCGTTCCACTGACCTGAATCGAGTTGTCCCCATGTACTCGTATGCCCCGTTGCATCGCACTCCAACCCAGCACACCAGCGGGTCATCGACCGCCCGTTAAAGAACGACCCGCACTCGACCATTCGCGCTGACGCGCACCTCCCGAATTATGACCCGGCACCTATTCTCTCCGGAAAACACCGTCATGCGCAGCGCGATTCTCCGTCGGCTTTTCGACCCGCGGGTTCCGCGGGCCGCAATCTGCCTATCGTTACTCGCTGTCCAGTGCGCTGCGATACCAACGGTCAACGCTGCCGAGAAACGACCCAACGTCCTGTTCTTTCTGTCCGACGATCACCGGGCTGATATGCTGGGCTGCGCCGGACATCCGGTTCTGCAAACCCCGACGATCGACCGTCTGGCGCGCAACGGCGTCCGCTTCGAAAACATGTTTGTGACCACGTCCATCTGCGCCGCAAGTCGGGCAAGCGTGCTGACCGGCGTGTTCGAACGAACGCACAAGTTCACGTTCAGGACACCCCCTATCGCCCGTGACTGGACCGATATTAGTTATCCCCGGTTGTTGAAAGATGCCGGATATCGAACCGGGTTCGTGGGAAAGTTTGGTGTCGGCATCCCGCGGGACCAGCGCGAGAAGATGTTCGACTTTTTTTCCCCTCTGAACCGAAATCCTTATTTTAGACGCCAGGCAGATGGTCGCACTCGACACATCACACAAATTGCCGGAGATCGGGCAATCCGTTTTCTTCGAGAACAACCGTCTGGGCAACCATTCTGCCTGTCGGTCAGCTTTCACGCAGCGCACGCCGAAGATAGCGACAAAGTCAACCACTTTCCGTGGCCCAAAGCGGTGGAACACCTCTACCGCCAGACCGTCCTACCGGATCCTCGGCTGTCCGATCCGCAGATCTTTTCGGGTCAGCCCGAGTTCCTCCGCCTGTCGATGAATCGACAGCGTTGGTTCTGGCGATGGGATACGCCGCAAAAATACCAGCGCAACCTGCGCGGTTACTACCGCATGATCAGTGGCCTGGATTTGGTCGTCGGACGTGTGCTCGATACGTTGTCAGAACTGAATATGGCCGACAACACGGTGGTCCTGTTCTGCGGAGACAACGGCTACTACGCGGGGGAACGTGGTTTCGCGGGAAAGTGGTCGCACTACGACGAATCGCTGCGGGTTCCATTGGTGATCTTTGACCCCCGTCTGCCCGCAGCACAGCGCGGCAAAGTCTCGCCGGCGATGGCGTTGAATGTCGACATCGCTCCGACGATCGCGGGACTCGCGGGAGTGGCTCGTTCATCGCACCAGGGCCAAAGTTTGCTGCCTCTACTGCAAGCTCCGGCTCCGCAGTCATGGCGCCGTGATTTCTTTTGCGAACACCTGTTCGATCACGCGGCAATCCCCAAATGGGAAGGAGTACACGAACGTCACTGGGTGTACGCCCGCTATTTCCAACAGCAGCCGGCCTTCGAGTTCCTGCACGATCTAAAGACCGATCCGGACCAGATCCAGAATGTGGCTGGCGAACCCCGCTACGCGGACCAATTAGATCGTCTACGGGCTCGCTGCGATGCGTTGCGAGATCGCTACGGTGGCATCTACACGCCCCAAAAGTTTCCCACCGTCAACCGGCGCTGAAACCGACGGCCGGCCGAATCGGATCGCGGCAAACATTTTCGTTCGCGCCGACCGCGCGTTTAGCGACTAGGCGTGCGCCGAAACGGTCGTCGGTATTGGCGATCGATAGCCGGAAGGCGGTGACGCTTGCAACCGTCGGGCTCGGCAGATCTGTAGATAGAAATAGGAGCCCAGCGACGACAAAATCACAAACGGCATCGACATCATGAACAGAATGCTCCAAAAGTACCCGCGTATCAGATTGGCTTGCGCGGGGTCGTTGTGCAAACCGTCTTTGCAGGTGGGGCAGGCGTCTGCAACACCACAACAAACGAGAAACACAACCAAACAGCCAACCGCGATCAGCGGTTGAAAGACGACCCGTCGCGGGCCGGAAATTCGGGTGGCGGGACTGTTGTTCACGAGACGCGTTGCGACCGGTGGAGGGTTCTGACCGAAAGGACCGAGCTGTGATTATAACGGAACGTGCGAACCGGCAAAGAGATGGTACAGCATCAGGTAAACGACCACCCCCGTGATCGAGACATACAACCAGATCGGAAAGGTCCAACGCGCCCAGCGGCGGTGTGAACCGCGGCGGTCGCGTAGGCCGTGATAGATGGTAATTCCCGCCAGGAACGGCACCATGACTGCCAGCACCACATGGGAAATCAGGATCCCAAAATAGACTAAACGGATCAACAAGACCTGGCTGGCAAACGGCTTTCCACGCTGTCCGGTCACCGAGAACAACAACTGGTGGTAAACCAGGTAGCAACCGAGGAACAGAACCGATACCGCAAAACAGGACAACATCGTCCGGATGTGGGCGCGTTCCCGCCCTCGCTTGATCAACCAATAGCCACGCACCAACAGCAGCGCCGCGATTGCGTTCAGCGTCGCGTTGGCGTGCGGCAAAACTTCAACCGCGGTCTCCATGTGAGAACCTCGTTCGTGTAAACGTAGACGTTAAAAGAGACGCACCCATCCGGTCGTGTGTTACCACGCTCGGGTTATCCGACGGCCGCTGTCGGCTGCGACGGTTCGGGAGGTACTTCGTCGTCTTGCGAATCGCCGGTCGCCGGTTCCACGACAGACGACGATCTCGACGGGTCCTCGGATTCGTCAAGCAATTGCTGGACCAAATCCTCCAATGCGGTGACCTGACCCGGCTCGCGCCACAGAAACCGGCCACGGTTGTTTCCCCACTTGTCGGTTACCGTGAACTGATCGGAATGACCCGGTCCCAACTTGACGTCATTCTGTGCAGCGATCTCAAAACGTTCAGCGGCGATGCGCCGAATGTAGTGCATATCACCCGTCAAGAACAGCCAGCCTTGGGGATCGGCGTCAAACTGTCGGGCGTAGGCGCGCAGCTGGGAGGGCGTATCGTGCTGGGGATCGCAGGTAATACTTAAGAACCGGACATGGCGTTCGCCGAATCGCCTCTGCAGGCCTTGCACAATTGCGTTCTGCTGACGACAAGACGAATTACAACTGGCAAAAAACACGCTAGTCACCCACACATGACCGGGCATCTCCCGCCCCGAATCAAAAGAACGACCACTGCGTTCGGTGAGCTCAAAATCGCGTATCCAGTCTTGGTCTTTTCCGACGTCAAGTGCTTCGCTGGTGGCAGTCAAGACTTCCGATTTGACCGGCGATCGTGGATTCCGAACTTTCCATATCTGCCAGATGAGCATCACACCACTGAACAGCAGCGCCAGTGCTAACCAAAAACGGGCCGCCCTACTCATCGCCACACCTCACGATCAACGTCTCGATAACCCTGGCCCCAGCGACGCGAATTCCCCGGCGCGAATTGATACTCCTGAGCCGACAGCCCAACGTACGCGATGTCGGATCCCGAAAAGCACATCCCGACTCGTTTGGCGAAGCCGAGCGGCAATTGTCGACACCCGTTATCCCCACGGAATCCCCACAGACTGGTTCGGCCAACCCGATCGCCCGGTCGATCGCGATCTTCAGTCAGCTGCCGCTAAACTCGCGCACACCAGCTCCTTGTCATTTCGCGCAAAGACATGTCGATTCGCAAATGCCGGGTGCGACCAACAAACTCCTTCACGTCGCCTCAACTGTTCGAGCGTCGGATCGAGTAACTGAGCCCGACTGATCTCCCGAAAACCGCTGGGTGCAAGTTCCGCGATGATCAGTTGTCCACGCTCATTAAACATCCAGGTGCGTTTCCCATTCTGTACAAAGTGAATCGTGCTCCAGCGCGCTTTCGGAGTTGCCGTCAGATCCTCCCAAACCCGCCGTCCCGTCTGGGCATCTAGGCACCGTAGTTCGCCGTAACTGCATACCCCATAGACATGCCGGCCCAGGAACACCGGTGTGCTGATGATCGAATGCAAAGCTTCGGTGTTGCGTTCATCGGGGCCCCTTTTTTGCCAAACCGGCGTCGCCGCCGGTTGGTCCTGTTGTAGCCGCAACATCAGCGACCCATCGTAAAACGACGTCACAAACACGTCGTTGTTCGATACGATCGGCGTGGCGACCCCGATCGGCATCCGCGAGGGTGCAAACGGAACTCTCCAGAAGACGTTTCCGTTACCCGGATCGAGACCAGCGACGCTGTCCCCGGTCCAAAACAAAGCCACGTCGAGCCCCGCCTGTTTGATCATGATCGGCGCCGAATACGATGCTCGGTCTTCCGGGAGCGCTGTCCACAACTGCTCTCCATCGGCCTTCTTCAAAGCCACCACGCAAGCCTTCTCTCCGCCCACGTGTAACAACAGGCGATCTTCGTAAATCAACGGCGAGGCTGCGATTCCCCATATGGGCATCTCGATTGCGTAGGCAGCGTTCAAGTCCTTCTTCCAAATCACCTTTCCGTTCTTGGCATCCAGACAATGAAAGTGCCCCATGGCACCCAGCGCATAGGCCCGTCCGTCCTCAATCGAGACGCTCGCGCGAGGCCCCGCCTGGTACCCAATTCCCTTATACGGACAATCGTACGTGTATTTCCAAAGCGCCTTTCCGGTCGCCATGTCGAAGCAGAGAACCTGCTCACGCTGGGGACTGAGCAGCCGGTCGGTCAGGTACACTCTGCCGTTTGCAACCGTGGGACCACTGTACCCAGATCCGACAGGCACGCGCCACCGCAACGGCAGTTGATCACTCGAAAAACGCTCGACGATGCCTGTCTCGCGCCACTGGCCGTCCCGCCCCGGACCACGCCATTGTGGCCAGTCATCGGCTAAACCTACAGCGGTCATCGCCATCCAAACCAGACTTGTCTTCCAGTACGCCGGGAGGATCATGAGCTACTCCTGCACAAGGATTTCCGATGCGGCCTTCGGTAACAGTTATAACAACTCCACCATGCCTTGCTCAGTCCTCTCGGGTCAGACCCGTGTCTCGCGACGCCGCACGCTTTCAGAGGCCGTGACCCGCCATCGCAGCTCGCTGGCCGGCCTCGCGGCCAAGCGATGCCTGACGACCGTTGCCCAACACGCAGGATGCGTATAATCACGTCCGGGGTGGAGCAGGACAACTCACGGATTTCGCCATGCTCGAATCAGAAGTACACTCGATGCTGGCGGTCATGGAAGAACCCGAACCCACCGAGGATTCGTTGGCCCGCTGCGCCCGTCAGGTGCTGTTCGCAGCCGCCCAGTCCGATCACGACCAGCGCCAGGCCGCGCTCGATCGATTGGCACGCGTTTTCGAGAACTACGGCGGCGCCAAAGCGGGTTACCTTTCGGTGATCTGCGGCGCCTTGGTAGAGCATGGCTGCGATCCCGCGCCGCTAGCGAGTCCGTTGTTCTTGCGGATCCAGGATATCCTGCCCAAAGCCATCGAACTCTGCCAACGCTGTGAATCGCGCAGCTCGGAGTACCACACCGGGGATGCCACCACAGCCACTTCGGACTCGCAATTCAAAACAGTTCTGGAACGACGTAGCGACGAGTTTCCTGATCTGGCGGCGGCCTGGACTGACCTGGACCGCTTCGGGCCGGCCACGGTCGCGGTCCTGTCTACTAGTTCTCAATGGCGCGCGATGGCCCACTGTTTTCAACAGCCGCTGCAACAGATCATGCACCGCCATCAGGCGGCGCGATGGATCGCTCGCCTGCTGGCGGTCATCGATGACGGCCAGTTGTTGGTGATTGAACCGGCGACATTGTCGGGATGGCCGGCGCGCATAAGTGGCGTCGCTGACAATTTTCAATTGCAGACCCTTTTGATGGGAACAACAACCGACAACGGCCTCGACGCGAGTTCCGCGCTGAGCTCCAGCGCGCTGGACGTGGCGCGGGGAATCGGACCACAACAAAGTCCCGAAGAGGTGGTCGGACGTTGGAATTTCTACAGCTGGCAGGCGCTGCAACCCGACCTACAGCTACCCATCGAGCCAGACAGCGCGGGGCAAAAACATAAGATCCTTGACGCCGGTTTGCCCGCGGAGATCCCTCTGTTTGCTGGTCACCACGTGTTGTTACTGGGGCCCCGTACGAGCCCGCACTGCTGGGCTTCACAACGATCCTTCGGACACTTGAAGGCATCGTTAGACTGCGAGCCCGCACTGGACCCGGAATCCTGCCGGGAGTGGTTAAACCGGATGCTTCAGCGAAGTCGCCCTGATGGAGAAACGGGTTCCGATTCGTGCCGTTGAGAACCATCTCGATCCCTGACGGGTCATCGGGATTGAGTTGGAGTCCCGGTTCTGATCTGATGGACTGTCGATGATAAATCCCAATAACTCGATCAGTGTGCCGTGAAGAAACGAAAGAATCCGCTTTATCCACTGTTGGGATTGGTTGGCATCCTGTTCTCTGTCACTGCGTTTGCGTATTTCGTGATGACGTGGCGCGCCATCAACTCCCACGATCCCCTCACCGCCAGCGATTCCCTGATGAACTTTATCGATCGGCACGGGAGCTTGCTATTGTCCATCGAATTAGGGCTGTTGGCTGTATTGACGGTTGCCATTATGGCAACCGACCGTCAACCTCCGAGGAACTCCGACTCGCAGTCCGGCGAACCTGCCGCCAACCCTGCCTCTCCTTCCAAAAGGTCTTAGCCCGATGCACGTCAATCACTACGAAACTGTTCACCAAGAAGCCGTCGACATGGAAGGGGCCGAACGCTGTCAGGTCCGCTGGTTGATCGGCCAGGAGGACGGCGCCCCCCACTTCGCAATGAGACAATACGAAGTCGCCGCCGGTGGTTTCACACCGCACCACCACCACCCCTATGAACACGAAGTCTTTGTCCTGGAAGGGCAAGGAATGCTGCTCGGACCCGAATCCGAATTCCCGCTGCGATCCGGCGACGTCGTATATGTGGCCCCCAACGAGCTGCATCAGTTTCGCAACACGGGTGAAACTGCCTTGAAATTCCTCTGCCTGATTCCGCATGCAACAACGGCTGCAGACGGCGCCGCCGCACGGGATTGCGCCGTGGAGTAGATAGAGCCCATGGTCAGATCGGTGGCGGAACAGGTCGACGCGCTGCGCCAGCAGATTCGGGAACATGACCGGCGGTACTACGTACTCGCGGCACCCGAAATCAGTGACCTCGAATACGACGAGCTGATGCAAAAACTGCAGCGGCTCGAGCGCGATCACCCACACCTGATCACCCCCGATAGTCCCTCCCAGCGGATCGGCGACGAGCCGGTCTCGAGTCTGCAACAGGTGCGACACCGGCAGCCGATGTTGTCGATTGACAACACGTACAGTATTGCCGAACTCCGTTCCTACGCCACGCGTACTCTGCGTCAATTGGAAGGGGAGGATGTGGAATGGGTGGTCGAGCTAAAAATCGATGGTGTGGCGGCTTCACTAATTTACGAGCGGGGAAAACTGATCCAGGCATTGACCCGCGGAAACGGGGAATGGGGCGATGACATCACCCACAACATCAAAACGATCGGCGATGTCCCGCTCTCGCTCAGTGGGAGCCCTCCGGAACGTCTGGAAGTGCGCGGTGAGGTCTATATGACCAATGCTGACCTGGTGACCCTCAACCAGCGACAACGCGCTCGGAATGAACCGGTCTACGCTAATACTCGGAATGTTACCGCGGGTAGCATCCGGCGTCTGGACCCGCGCGAATGCGCCCAGCGGCGACTGCGCATGCTGTTCCACGGGGTGGGCGACTGCATCGGTTTAAAGTCCGCATCCCACTTGGAATTNCTCAAGGAGATCGCCGACTACGGTTTGACGCCGACACCGCGGGCCGCGAGTTTCTCCAGTTTTGAAGAGTCCGTGGGCTACTGCCAGTCATTGATTGTAGGTCTTCACGAACTCGATTTTGAAGTCGACGGGCTGGTCCTCAAACTCAACCGTTTTGACCAGCGTGAGCGACTGGGAAGTACCGCCAAGAGTCCGCGCTGGTTGATCGCTTACAAGTTCGAGAAATACGAAGCGACCACCCGCTTGACGGGGATCCGAGTACAAATCGGCAAGACCGGAACGGTGACCCCCGTTGCAGAACTGGAGCCGGTAGAGATCGCGGATACAACCGTCAGTCGCGCCAGCCTGCACAACGCGGCGGAAATCGAGCGCAAGGATGTGCAAATCGGCGACAGGGTCGTCGTCGAAAAAGCCGGCAAGATTATCCCGCACATCGTCCGGGTCGAAAAACACGAACGCCCATTTGGTCTTCCCCGGTTTGATTTTCCCAGCACTTGCCCGGTCTGTTCCACCAGGTTAGTGCAAGACGACGGCGGCGTTTATATTCGCTGCCCGCATCACGCGTGCCCCGCGCAGCGGAAGGAACGTATCCGTTTCTTCGCGAGCCGAAACGCGATGGATATCGAGGGACTGGGGGACAAACTGGTCGATCAGCTGGTCACCTCCGGTCTGGTCAACCGTTACGGTGACCTTTACCGCCTCGAGAAGAAACAACTTTTGCGACTCGAGCGGATAGGCGATAAGTCCGCACAGAACCTGTTGGACGCGATCGAAAACAGCAAGCGGCGCAGTCTGGCCCATTTGCTCAGCGCACTTTCGATTCGACACGTCGGTAGTCGGGTGGCCCAAGTACTCGCCGAACGCTGGACTTCACTCGATTTGTTGCATCAAGCCAGCATCGAACAACTGAGCGAGCTGCGCGAAATCGGCCCGATCATCGCCAAGAGCGTATACGATTTCATCCACAGCGAACACGGCCAGACAACACTCGCCGATCTACAGGCTGCCGGGCTGACACCGGCAGGAAAATCACCACCCGCCTCCTCGGGCAATAAACGGCTGGAAGGCAAAACGCTAGTCGTTTCCGGAACCCTCACGCGCTACACGCGCCGGGAAATCCACCAATTAATCGAAGTCCACGGAGGACGACCCACCAACAGCGTCTCACAGCAAACCGACTACCTGGTCGCCGGCGAAAATGCGGGTAGTAAGCTCGCCAAGGCGCAACAGTGGGAGGTCGAGGTGCTGGACGAAGCTCAGTTTGAAGCGCTCATCTCGAAGGCCCTTGATGAAGCCGGTGAGGCTTGATCGGCTGTACTCCCGATGCGGTAAAATACGCCCTGGACACCACTTGCCCACCCGGGGACAGCGGCGTCTGGCGCGCCACGCGACAAAATCAACTTGATCTGTTTTCCGCCGATCTGATACAACCGAGTCGTGCTAGGGCATCTCATTCCACGATCAGGGAGGGGCGAGTGATGCACGATCCGCCGACCTATTTACCGGGAGGGGTGCCAGCGATTGCGCTCCTCCCCGACCGCGGAGTCCCGGCAGCCTGAACGGATTCACAGCTGTCCCAACTCCCGGCACCAGTGTGACAGATCCGCCGCGGTCCGATCGGCCGCGGCGGATCTTGTTTTTTTCCCGGCGCAACTCTGAGCCAGGAGCGATGATAAACCGACGTCGATGTTGGCCAATGTCCAGCGTTACGCGCAGCCGCGCCTACCCCAAAGTAGCCCACGGGACGGGTCAACTGATCTACAAAACGCTTGCAACGGTGAAACGCCTGACTCTCTTAGGCCCCACCTGGCAGTCGGACGCATCGACCTCGTCGATATCACTCGACACCGCAACTCGGGACCCCAAAAGCCACGTCAGAACTTGACATCGCTCATCGCCCAGGCATACGATTGACTGGTAGCCGGGTCAGCAAATTGGGCGTCGTTCTGCCATCGTCGCGCGACTGTGTTTGGGGATCGGGGCACCCGGCTCTGTTCGCACGACTCGAGCGTCATTCCCCCAACCGCAGGTTCCATGAGCGTGGACGTTTCCTGTTGCGCACCGAACGCACGATCGTCACTTTTGCTGTGGGGGATGTCCATCGCATCCAGCCTGCTGGCGGCCGGACCGTCGACCGCGGCCGACCAAATCGTTTTGCGCGATTTGACTATCCTCTCCGATCGTCGCGTCGATCGATTTAGCGACGACGAAATCCGATTGGACAACGGTCAAATACTGACCTGGGACCAAATCGAAAAAGCGCAGATCGCCGGCGATCAGAAGAAGTTTGACCAGTTCTTGGAGGAACTGGGCACGCCCCTCTATCGCATCCGGCAGCGGCTGACCGTTGGTGATTATCAGGCTCTGCTGCGTCACGCCGAAGCGCTCTACCCCCGGTTTGCGCAGCGCCGCAGCAAGACCGCATACATGGTCGCCCAGGCGGTGATGTGGGGACGTCTGGCGTCGGGTCAACGCGCACTGGCCGTGGAACCCTACCTGCGATGCAATCAAATGCTGGGTGCGGCCGGTAATCAATCGATGGAGATCCCCGGAAAACGACGACTTCAGTTCGACGCCCAGACGGGGCTCTGTAAAGAATTTCTACCACTTTGGTTCGATCGCGGCACGGCCGCCGAGGCGCTCAAGCAGGTAACCGCATTTATCGAGCAGACCCCTGACGCCTGTCCAGCCGCCGGGCTGTACCAAACCGGCCTGAAGTTGACGCTCTCCGATCCTCAGGCCACCTCACAAATGGCCAACTTTTCCGGCAACCACCGGATCGCCGATCAACTGGCCGCGATCTATCGGTTGCAGCAAGAGGTCCTGGCCGGCCAGGGAGGCGTGGCGGTGATCGCTATCGAAACCTCACTGACGCAACTCGATGCCAGTCTGAGGCCGCTGGCGTTCTACTGGTTGGGCCGGGCTTATCTGCTCAAGAAAACCCCCGATGAACAACGCCAAGGGCTGCTATTCCTGCTCAAGATCCCCGCCTTGTACCAGAAGACATTCCCGCATGTGGCGGCGGCCGGGTTGGCGCACGCGGCACACACCCTCCACGATTCCGGAAATCAGCGGGCCAGCATAGCGCTGCGCCGAGAATTAGTGAGTCGTTACCCCGGCAGTTGGCATGCAGTGCGGCAGACGCGTGTTACCGACGCCGAGACACAACCGGAAAAGTCCAATGACGATTGAGCTAGGTAATCTCCATCCAGACGACCATCGGGGTAGGTATCAGGGCGGGCATCAGGGTGGGCGATGCCGGCGGTGGGCGGCGGTGGGCCTGTCTGTGCTGCTGATCGGCACGGCGATCTCGGTCCGACCTGTCTGCGCGCAAGAAGCCGCTGCAGAGACCGAGACGCTGGCAGACGTGTCGACCGAAGCGAAGATCCCCGCCCCTTCGGATTCTGGCAAACGCCGCAGCCTTTTCGACACGCTCGCCGAAGGCGGCATCGTGGGAGCGATGATCGGGCTACTCTCAATGATCTCGGTCGGTTTTGTGGTCGAACACTTCATCCATATTCGGCATAAGACCATGATGCCCGAGAATCTCGTGCTCGATCTGGAAGAACTCGTCCACGACGGCCGTCTCGACGAGGCGATCGCGCTCTGCCAGGAACCACAGAACGACTCACTGGTTGCGCAGGTCGTGCTGGCCGGCCTCGAGCGGTTTCAGAGTAGTCAATTCGGATTTGCCGAATACAAAGCGGCGGTGGAAGAAGCGGGCGAAGATCAAACCGGCCGCCTGTACCGCAAGACCGAAGTCCTCAATCTGATCGGTTCGATTGCGCCCATGCTGGGCCTCACGGGAACCGTTCTCGGCATGATCGAAGCTTTCAACCAAATCGCCGCGTCCGGGGGAATGGCCAAACCGGATCAATTGGCGGGCGGAATTGGCCAGGCGTTGGTCACCACCCTTATGGGGCTCGTGGTAGCGATTCCGACCATGATTGCCTTTAGTTTCTTCCGAAATCGAATCGACTCNATCGTGGCGGAAGCGGGTAAACGCGTCGAGCAGATCCTGACCCCNTTGGGACAGCGNCGTACTTAACGGTCGCGCCCAACTCCCCCACTCTTCTCACAGCGATGGCAACATGCGACTCAGCAAACGCCCTGGTGGCCGCCTCCTGAAGATGAACATGACCCCGATGATCGATATCGTCTTTCTGTTGCTCATTTTCTTTATGACGGTGACCCAGGTCTCACGTGTCAAGGAAGAACGTTTGGAGCTTCCCCAACAGGCGGGAACACGCGACAAGGAGTCGTCCTCATTGACCGTCAATATTCGCCAGGACGGCCAACTGGTGATGCTGGGGCGTGTCTTGCAACTAGATCGCTTGCTGGGTCTGGTCAGCGAAGAGCTGGCGCGACTCGGCGACGACCCGCGGCGCCTGAATATCGAGCTACGTGTCGATCAACGCAGTGAGAGTCGAGCGGCAAACGAGGTCGCCAAGGCGCTCGAGCAGATCAATGTCAAACGCGTGTCGTTTGCGGTCGAGGTCCCTCGTTAGTCACGTTACCGGCATTTCACTTTCCGCTGTGGTTCCGAATTTGCCCAGGTACTCGGATGAAACTCAGCAACCGCAAAAATCGTCGTGATGCCACGGTCGAATTGTCGATGACGAGCATGATCGACGTCGTTTTCCTGTTGCTCATTTTCTTCATGACCACGGCAAGTTTTGTCAACACCGAACGCAATCTTGATTCCGGAATCAAAGTCGAGAAAAAGTCGAGCAGCGCCGCATCAGACCTAGAACCCGCGATCGTGGAAGTCCTTCGCAGTGGCGAGCGGTTTGTGTTTCGCCTGGGAAGTCGTGAATTCGCCGCCGCCGACGAACTGGCCGATGTGCTCCGTCAATTTGACAACAAACACGACGGGGCTTTCGTACGGGTCAGCGACGAAGTTCCGTTCCGGATGGCGGCCGCCGCTGTTCAGGCCTGCAAACACGCGGGCTATGCAATTGTCTCGTATGTACCTTTTAGCAATCATGAATAAGCTGCAGCCAACAATCTGGGTCAAGATCTGTTCGATCCCGCTGCTCGTGTATACGGTCGGCATGGGCAGCGCCGCGGATGCCCCCTCGGATGCGCAACAGGTCGACCGATTTCTGGCGCGTCTGGGATTGGTCGATCTGCAGATCCTGCACCTGGAACAGTCATTGCACCCGACCGCCAGTGGCGAACAGGCGACGAAGTTGGCCCGCCGAATCGCCGACCTCTACGCCAGCCAGTTGATGCTGCACTCGGCGGACGCGTCACGCTACCAGGAGCAGGTAGCCCGCATCCATATTCTGCTGGAACGTTTTCCAGAGGCCAGGACCACGGCGCTCCAGGTGATGCTGTTGCAGGCCGACTACAACCGTGCTGAACTGCTCGCCAGTCGCTGGATCGGAAATGCCGAAGACCAGGACTCGCACACCGAAGCGCTAGCCATTCTGGCCCGGATCACCCCCCGACTTAAGCAACTCCAAACGCAACTCAACCAACAAGCCAATCAACTCAAGGAAAAACTCGATGACCAAGACGCCGCCCGTCAGCGAGCCCTCCGCCGCCGAGCGCTAAACCGGTCTGACAACAGCAAGCGGGATCTGGACGCGACGGCTCCCGATGACACATTTGGAGTACTCCAGAGCGACTGGCGCCGGCTACAGGGGATTGCCAATCGCGCCACCTACGTGACCGCGTGGTCCCTCTACTACCAGGGGTTTCTTCAGTCCGCCGGGAAGGACAGCTCCTTGTATTCCGAGTCCCGTCGCTTGTTCGCACAGCTGTTGGGCATCGAAGCGGACGAGTCGCTCAAAGAGATCGACTCGCAATGGCTGAACCTGGAGTCCGAGTATTTGGCTCGGTCGGTGATCGGACTGGGTTTAGCCGAGGCGATCTCGGGCCATGTCGGCGACAGCCGGATCTGCTTTCAATGGCTTGAACAGGCCGCGGTGTCGCCCGAGATCCGTGACGAGGGATCGCATTGGTACGTTCGCAGTCTCTGCCAGGCGTCCGCCTGGCAGGAAGTCACCGCCTATGCGGAACGCCGGATCAGCCGGTTTTCCGGGAAACCGACCGGCGGCAAGCTGGGACTCTGTATCGCGCTTGTGCAGGCGGCCTACGGGCCGGCCAAAGACTCCCCGCAGCGTCAACCCTTGAGCGATCTCGGCCTGCGGGGACTGGCCCGGTTGCAGCAGCGGGCTTTGATCGTGGGTTTGATTTCACGTTACAAGATCCAAATCGGCGCCGCCTCGGGGATGGTGCTGCAGTGGATCAAAGGACAGCAATTGTTGAAAACGGCGGAGCGCAGTGGCCAACCAGATGACTACCGGGCGGCGGCTCAAATGCTACAAGCTGCCCTGTCTACCAAGAACGCAACCGATCAGATATCTCTCCGCAGCCGCTGCCGATACGATCTGGCGATGTGCCAGTTTCACCTGGGAAATCTGGCCCAGGCGGGACCCGGTTTTGAAGAATCGGTACCGGGCCTGAAAGCGAGTGGCGAGGCGATTGCCGCGGACGCGTTGTGGAATGCCTTTGTGTGTTATAAGCGCCTCGGCAAGGCCGACGCCCGCTACTTGCCGCGGGCCGTGAACGTGCTTGCGCGCATCCAGCGCGACTACCCCCAACACAAGTACGCGCGGGAGGCGAGTCGCTGGACCGCGCTATTGATGCGAGACGCATCTCCCGACAAAGTCATTCGACAATTGCAACGCGTCGCACCGGATGACGCTGGTTACCTCGACGCCCAATACGACCTGTGTACCTTGCTGCATCAGCAATGGTCACGCCAGCGGGACGATCCCACGCAAAGCGCGCGTTTTGCCGATGGAGTACGAGGTGCGGCCGAAGCATTCCACAGCGTGGCAGACAAACAGGTTGCCGCCCGCCGACGTGTCAAAGTACTGGTACTGGCCGCCGAAGTCTCACTGTTCGCGGAAGAACCGTTGGTGGAACTGGGTGCCGGGTTCTTGACCCGCGCCGAGCCTTTCGCCGAATCTCTGCCGACGAGCGACTCCGCTCTGTCAGACTATCACTATCAGTGGCTGCGGGTCTCCCAATTCCGGGCGCGTGACGCGGCGCTTCGAGAACACGCCAACTGGTTGGTAAAACACGCCACGCAACCCACTTATCGGTTGGTCGCTCTGGTCACGTCTGCGCAGGTCGTGGACCGCGAGATCCAAAAGGCCGAAGGCGCCCGAAAACAGTCTCTGTTGGAAGAAGGATACCAGGTGTACCTCAAACTCAGCCGCCGACTCGGCGACGGGCGAGCGGCCATCACCGGACATAAGAATGCGCGCGTCGCCGTATCGCGGCTCGCCTACTACGCGGCGGCGCTGAAGAAATTCTCCGAGGCGGTCGCCCTACTCGATCGGTTGGTCGCCGCCTTTCCCAAAGATCCCGGTTATCTCAAACGGGCCGCCCATGCGCATCTCAGCGCCGGCAATCCAAAGCAGTCGGTGGTACATTGGCGAACGCTGCTGGCGGGGTCGGCCAAATCCTCGAATACCTGGTTCGAGGCCAAATACCATCAAATACGCTGTTTGCAGATGCTCGATCGGCCTCGGGCGCAGCAAGTCCTCAAACAGTTCAAGTTGCTACACCCGAAGCATGGCCCGCCTCTATGGCGAGAACGATTCCGACAACTGGAGGATCAAGGCGGGCCTCCCAACCGCGCGCAGCGGCTACCCCGTAAGCAGAGTTAGTGGTAATGGAAACACCTGGCAAACCCGAGCGATGGCGTGCGGCGGGGGACCCGAGTCTCGCGCAGGCGTTTCTCGAACAGGTAGCGCCGTTGCTTCGCGATCAGCCCACGATCACGCCCGCATTGGAATCGCGATTAGCGGCCATCGCTGAGCAGGTTGGGATGTCGGAATCCCAACGACAGCTCGCGGTGCAGTTGTTACTACAGCAGCGCGCCCTCGACAATCCGCTTGCCGACGACTCGCCGCCAGTGGGTGACGATGGCCCGCCAGCGGTCCAACCTGCCGCAGGCGACGGGGCCCAACAGCCTCCCCCACTTCCAGACACCGCGTCTGCACCACCGGTGCAGATGGCGCCTGCGCCGGCGGATGCCCCCCCACGATCTCTCGACGAGGGCCGCAGTCAGGCGCCAACCGAGCGATTTCTCGAGAGCGCGATCGAGCTGATCGCCGCACAACAGGGGAACGGTGCGCCACACAAATCTAGATTGGCACAATTGGCGCAAGAGAGCGGCCTATCGGACACGGCAACGAGTGATCTGCTGGCGTCCTTGACCGGAGTCGCCATCGAATCTCCAGACCAACCGTCGCCGCCAGACCCCGCAGCCCCAGTCCCCGTTCCACCTCCACGAAGCGATTCAGAGAAGACACCGGACCTGTTGTTTGTCGACTACGCGCGTGAGGTTTGCCAACGGATTCAGTCCCAGACGTTGTCTCGGGGCGCGGTGCGCAAGCTCGCCAGGATCGGTCGCAACCAATACCGCTTGTCGTCGGTGTACGTCGGCCAGTTGCTCCAGCAAGTCGCCGACGACTGCGGAGTTCAAATGCCCGGCCAACCGGCGCCTCCAGAGCCGACCACTCGGACGGGCGTGCCGGACGATCCGCGACTGAATGCTTTCCTCGAAGCAGCGGCTCCGATCCTGGCGGAATACCGCGGGATTACGCCGCAAAGCCGTCTGCTGCTATCGGCGGTTGCCGGCGATCATCAATTGTCTGAAAGCGATCTCGAGTTAGCGATCGGTCACCTCCAAGCCGATCCGGCTGGCGTCTCCGATACCCCCGTATCGGGAAGCCAGCTGCGGGAACGCGTCGAGTCGTTTCGCAGACATTTGGGTGAAGTCCTTCTGAAACAGCCGCACGGCATCATCACGCCCCGGATCCATCGCAAGCTGCGTGAAGCGGGTGTCCAGGGAGAGGGGCTCCCGATTGCGCTCGCCAAAGAGACGATTCAATCGGTCGCTCAAGAAGCCGGTGTGCGCACGATCACCCAAGAGCGCGCGGTCGAGTTCATCGACCGCCTACTCGACGACCTGCTCGAGCATCGATCCCGCATCAATGGAACGATGCGACAACAACTCCACCAAGAGGGCCGACAATGGGGGTTGGCCGCCGACCAGGTCAACGCCGTGATCAGCGAACGGCTGGCTGCCAACCAGGTTCGCCGGATGCGCGCGGCGCGGTGGACAACAACTGTCTTTGCGCTAATGTTTGTCGTACTGTTGGGAATCTGCGCGGCACTCGTCTACCAGATCCTGCAGTACGAGCCGCCCGTCGCGCGCCCAGGCGCAAACCCCACCGGTGCTGATGCCGAGCGAGACAGCACATCGGAAAACAGCGGGACCGCCCCCGTCAGCAGCAGCCCACCGGTCGGCAACGACTGGTGGGATGGGGCACTGGTGGTCGCCATCACTCAGGCCCGAGGAGCGGACGCCGCATGGAGAGAACCGCTGGAACAGGTGCGCGCCAGCAGCGAGACGACGCGCTCACAGGCGTACCAGCAGCTCGTCGACTTGGCCAGTGAAAACGTTGACAACCGCACCAAGCTCCAACTGTTGGGAAACGTCCTGGCCGGGTGTTATGCGTCGGATCCGTCTGACGCCAGCGCCAGCCAACTCCGCGACGCGCTGCTGATGACGCTGATCGACCCCGAGGCAGCTCTGGACCCGAAGCAACAGGCACCGTTCGAACTC
>PADE01000214.1 GCA_002702965.1 Planctomycetaceae bacterium | reverse complement strand
TGAACGCCCGCCGAGCGGTGTCCCGTCTGCTGGCGAAGCTTGGGAGGAAGACCGACTCCCGGTTGCCGCTGAGGATCCCGCGTCCGGGAGAGGACGTTGCGCTCCGTCGTCCACTTCAAAACGACTCGTGTTGCGTGGTGTTGGGGAGTCCGCGCCCCCACAACCACCAGCTAGCAACGTCAGGGCAACCAGCCCGACACGCGTCGTGTGCGAGGCACTGCGAGAAAAAACCACGGTGATCATGGCGACACCAATGACGAGGGACAAAGGGCGACGCAATTTTCCGGTCGCGAGTCGCAGGTCATTCTAGACGATGCGCTCATGCGAGGCGCCCCGGTTTTGCTGGCGGTCGCTCTGTTCATTGGGTGCCTGCGGACGGGCCCGGTGTCAGCGATGCCACGGGCGTCGCCCCACACGGTCAGGTGCCGCCCCGCCGGCGTTCGATGGCTGCTTCGATCTCCGCTTCGATCGCTTCCAACGCGTGCAGCGGGGCGATCGGATCGGGGCAGGCGGTGACTCGATTGCGAGCGGAATCCCAGTGCACCGGACCGTAGCGGGCTGGTCCGGGTCGGTTGCCGAGAATGTGTCCCAGCGCATCGCCCTGGTTGTAGTGCCAGAATTCGAATGGAAAGTGGATGAAGCCGTGGTCTTCCAGAATCGCCGTGATCTGCAACCGGTTTTGTAGTTCTTCAGGCGTGACAAAGGGCGAACGCATCGGCGTCCGCTCGCTCATCTCCAGGTACGGTCCCCCCCGCCACACCTCACCCCCGTCGTCGCGGCGCAGCACCGAGATGTCGATCGCTGAGCCCGACATGTGGGTGCCCGTTTTGGGAATATTGGCGATCAACACCATGGCGCGGTGAAAGATCAGTTCGGCCGCCGGCAGTTGGCCGCCGTTCTCCCAGATGCATTTCTCCAAGATGGCATCAAACACGTCGTGTTTGCGGACCAGCTGCCCCTGCATTTCCAACGATCGAAAAGCGTCCTCGATCTTCAGGAGCCAGCCCTGTTGGTTCATCGCCAGGCCGACGTCGACGACGTCGCCCACCAACCCTTCGCGGATGAAGAACACGCGGTCCAGATCACCGGCGATCTTGGTGTCGGAGAATTCCATTTCCACCCCGGCGTCAGCGGCCGCGTCGACGATCGAGGCAAAGCCCTCGTGGCATTCGCGTACTTCAAAAGGGAGGATTGTCTGGACCAGTTCGTAGCCGGCCTGCATCTGGTCGGCCCAGTAGGCGCGGCGCGCATTGTCGTCGGTGGCGGTCGTCATGGGAAAGCCTCGGTTTGGGGTGGTCCGGTACGGCAGGGTGGCCAGTTCCCGGAACGCTGCTGTCGAATTTACGTGTCTCCCACCGAACCATCGGGCCACTGCAGGGTGCCGCGCGTCCTGGCATAGGGCCGCGCTGGGTGCTTTTTGGCCTCTTCCTCATTGATATCGATGCCCAGCCCCGGGCCGGGAGGCAGCGTCGCGTAACCCTCCTTGTACTCGATGTGAACGCCGCCGTAGAGGTTTTCTTCCCAGGGAGCGTACTGCCGCGCCTGGTTAAATTCATGAATTACACAGTTGGTGCTGCTGGCATTCACGTGCAGACCGGCCAGCGTCATCACCGGGCTTTGGGCGTTGTGGAGAGCCACGTCGATGAAGTGCGCGGCGGCCATCGAGGCGATTTTCTTGCATTCGGTGATCCCGCCGGCGTGGATCACATCGGGATTCACGTAGCTGACCAGATGGTGGTCGATCATCTCCTGCACGCCGAATTTCATAAACTGGCTCTCGCCTTGACAGAGGGGCACGCGCACGCGATCCGAGAGCCACTTCATTTTGCCGATGTCGGAAGTGAGCATCGGCTCTTCGACGAAAAACGGGCGCAACTCTTCGACCCGGGTACAGAATTCGAGTGCCATCTCGGGCTTGAATTGCGTATGGGCGTCGTACAGGATATCGAAGTCGTCACCTCCCGCGTCGCGCATTTGCCGCAGACGGACGATTTCCGCTTTGACATCCCAGGGCTGCTTGATGACCCCGTTGACCGCCAGGTTGGGGCCCGTCTTGCAGGCATTGAAGCCGCGCTCCTTGGCGCGGTGCACCGCGTCTGCTGAGCCCCCGTGAATGTAGAGCCGGATTTTGTCCTTGGCCGCTCCTCCCAGGAGCTGGTAAATCGGCGCATCGAGCACTTTGCCGGCGATATCCCACAGCGCGATGTCGACGGCGCTGACGGCGCTGTTCAGGATCGGTCCACCCCGCCAGCGGGGCCAACGGTACATGGCCTGCCAGTGTTTCTCGATCTGGAGTGGGTTCTTGCCGACGATGTACCGCTCGTGCTCGGTGATCGCGGCGATCATCGTCGCCGCCCGGCCCCGGATCCCCCCTTCGCCGACTCCGGTGACACCCTGGTTGGTGTACAGCTTGACGTAAATGTAGTTCATCGAGCCATTCCAGACCGGGATCACCTGGAGGCGAGTGACCTTCAGATTGGCGGGTAGTTTGGCCTGAACTTCGGGCGGAAACAGTTGGTAACCGCCCAGCGCGTGGGCTGCGCCTGCGGCCAGACCTGTGTTGACAAATGTTCGTCGGTCCATGATGGGCTCCCGGATCGGGGTGGAGAGGGTTGCAAAACGGGTCCGACAACGGGCTCCCGCGATCGGTGCTACCGAGTCTGATTCTCGTTGGTGGTCGCCGCGTGTCGGCGATCTGCTCATACGGTGAGCGCGGAGAACCAGACAATCCTACACCACGGTCGCGCTCGCTGCACCGGTCGCAGCTGGGATCCCGCCGCGGCGGCCGTTATGATCTGGTGGCAGAGGCTCCCGGGGCTCGATTGGGGACCCGAGGCTGCCGCCGAGACCGCGCACAAAAGGAGCCGAGGATGTGTGATTGCTATTGTTTCCGCGGTCGGGCGCTGATCGCCGCTACCGCGCTGGTTTGCACTGCTTCAGCCGAGCTGGCGGGCGCCCGCGGTGCGGAGCCGCGGCGGGAGATCGTGGTTCGTGACTTCCGGATTTGTCAGCCGCAAAGTGCGCTGGCCGCGACGAGGCGGGCCGGAAAATGGCAAGTGATCCCTTACTCATCCGGCGCGATCCACGGGCAAATGTTGGCCGCTACCTCGCTCGTCGATCCTCCGACCGTGACGCTGCCGCTGCGCCAGCAGGGCTGGTATCGCATCACGGTCGGCATCTGGAACCCGATCTGGGGGTACGATGGCCGCGAATCGGTGCTCAAACTAAAAATGTCAAACGAGCCCTGCTTTCGGGTCGTCAAGTCGACAGGACCGACCGGTTACAAGGGGACCATCCTGCAGGAATACGAATTCGGCGCCCGGGACGTGACGGGACAGGATTTGCGGATCGCCAAACGGAGTGGTCAGAAGGGCTACCTGGCGTACGTGCGGCTCACACCACTGGCCGAGGATCAGGTCACGGCCCTGCTGGCGCGGCGGGCGACATCCCAGTCGCGCGTGCTGGTCGCCAGCCACGACGGTGGCGGTTACCTCAACCGGGGTGGCGCAATCGCCATCACCTCGCGCGAGGATATCTGGGCTGAGATCGAGCCGTATCGCTACAGCGACGTCAAACGCGTCAGTTGGGCCGTGAATTACAGCCACACCACGAACTGGCCGTCGCGGGTGGGGACGCTGTTCTCGCGCGAGTTCATCCCCGGGAGACGGGACGAAGCGTCCCTTTTTGGGGCGCTCAACGGATTGATCGATCAGGGGATCAATCCTCTTCACGAGGCCTGTCAGCACGCCCACCGCATCGGTATTGAGTTTGATGCGCAGTTTCGGATGGCCATGCTGGGACGCACACCGCCCGACCCCCAGTTGGGATTTGTCGCCGAACATCCCTCGCTGCGGATGGTGGCGCGCGACGGGACTGCGATCGAAAAAGCCAGCTATGCGTTTGCCGAGGCCCGCGCCTTCCTGGTTTCCATGGTCCGCGACACGGTCAGCCAGGTTGCCGTCGATGGCGTGACCTTGAACTTCATTCGGGGGGGCGACTATTTCGCCTTCGAGTCACCGGTGCGGGAGGCCTTTGCAAAGCAATACCACGGCGATGCCCGCCAGACCGAGCCGAATGATGAGCGCCTGTTGCGAGTGCGGGCGGCCTTCATGACCCAGCTGGTGCGCGAGGTGCGCGCCGAGCTAGAGCGCAGCAGCCAGCAACAAGACCGGCAATTCAAGCTGCACGCACTGGTCTACCCGACCCGAGAGAACAACCTCCGCCACGGCCTGGACATCACGACCTGGATCGAGCAGGGTCTGATCGACTCGATTCTGGGCGCGAGTGAGCCAGAAGTCGGCACACTGGCACACGCGCATCGCGTCGAGTGGTTCCCCGGAGTCGGCGGTCGCAGCATAGCCGGCTACCTCCGCGCATGGACCCGTTGGCACGATTCGGCGGATGGATATTTTGTCTGGGACATGGACAACGAGGTGGAGAAATCGGCGGACTGGCAAGTACTCGGGCAGATGGGGCACGACGAGGCGATGCGCGGGTTTGCCAAGCGTCAGCCGGGTGAGCACCTGTCGACCACACGGCTGACCACAGTCGGCGGTGTCGAGGTGATCAAGATTGCCAATGAAGAAGCCGGTTACCCACAGAAGTTCTTGTTTCTGTTCAGCGGCGGGTGAGCGGGAACGGGCGCGACCACGGCCAGCGGTCCCGCACCACCGCGCAAGCAAAACCGTGTTTTTTCCGCCCGTCGCGGCGCCGCTGGGCCGCGACGCGGGTATTCTGGTGGCAGCCAGGAGCCGTGCTGTGGCTGCTTGTACGGTCGACCGTTGATCCCAGGAGTACGCTATGCACCACTCAGCGATGACCCTCCGGGCGGCGACGGTCGCCCTGCTGCTGGCCGCGACCGCCGGGGCGCAGCAATCTCCCTCGACCCAGCGGGTCTACCAGAATCGTCTGACCCGCATCGAGAACCCGCCGCCGCTCCTGGCCGACCATCCCGAGTTTTTTGAGCCGATCACCGAACAGGCCCATTTTGAGGCCCCCCCGCTGGTGGTCGACAAGGGGGCCGATCTACACGTCCGCGCTTGGCGTTTTTCCTACAACGCGCGGGGCATCATCGAGATTCCCAACCACCTGAAAGCCAGCCAGACCGCGGTGATCATGGTGCACCCCTGGGGGATCGATGACGGCCAGGGGTGGGATACGCCCGAACCGGCCGGAGTCGCCGACTTCTGCACCAAGGAAAAGAACCATCTCGCGGCTCGGCACACTCGACAGATTGTGCGCCCGTTCATCAACCGCTTGCGCGGAAAGGCCGCTTTCGTGATGTACAGCCTTCCCGGATCCAAAGACCCGATCCGTCGCAAACTCTACCGTTCACTCGATCACCGACCCAGCGCCACCGAACGGCGCGAAGGAGCCGCTCAGCTGACGGCCAAACTGGGGGCCTTTGAATACCGGGGAGAGCCGCTGCCGGCACAGTTTTCGGTTTCGCGCGATCGGCCGGTGGCCGATTATTTTCGTCAGTTTCCCGGACTCGATGCGGGCGCCCGGTACAACAACGCCGGTTTCTGGAACCTGCCGATTCCTGTCACGGCGGACGTCGACGTCCACACCGACGACATCGTGATTTACGACGACGAGGGGTATCCCCCGCTGAAGACGTTCCTGAAACGCCATGGCGTTCGGCACGTACTGCTGACCGGCTATGCGACCGACATGTGCTTTTGTGAGACGACCGCTGGGTACCAGAACCTGTCGCGTGATTTCAATGTATTTCTGGTTGGGGATGCGTCGCTGGCGACGTTTCCCTCCAATCGCTCGCCGAGGTTTGCCGTCAACGCCGCGATTTCGTTTGCGGCGCTCAACCACCTGGTGACACAAGTCTCCTGGGTCAAATCGGATCGAGAGGAGCAATGATGGGTATGCGGATTGAGGGTCGGATTCGGTGTCGTCCCGCGGTGGGTTTGCGCCTCGGTCGAACGATCGTTTGCAGGTGGCTGCTGGTGCTCGCGTTGGGTGCGGGTCTTGCCTCGGCGGACGCAGTATCTCCAGCTTCCTCGGCCGAGGGTTGGCGAGCCGGGGTCGCCCGCGCGGTGATTACTCCGCAGACGGGGGTCTGGCTGGCCGGTTACGGATCCAAACGCGCCCCCGACGGGAAGCTCCATGATCTGTGGATGAAGGCGCTGGCGCTGGAAGATAACGCTGGCCATCGCGTGGTCCTGATCACCAGTGATTTTCAGGGCGTCCCCAAAGCGATGAGCGATCAGGTATTCGCGCGCATCAAGCAGAAGTACGGGATCGAACGGCGGCAGGTGATGTTCACATTCTCGCACAATCACTGCGGACCGCGGCTGGGAAATGACTTGGTCGACTACTACCCAGTCGAAGCGGCGCAGGTCGCGCTGGTCGAGGCGTACACAGCGCGCATGGTGACCCGTTGCGTCAGCATGGTCGGCGAGGCGCTGTCGCGACTGAGCCCTGCCACGTTACGGATCGGCCAGGGCGAGACGACCTTTGCCGTCAACCGTCGCAACAACCGCGAGTCAGAAGTACCCGAGCTGTTGGCGCGCGGTACACCACTGAAAGGACCGGTCGACCACTCGGTCCCGGTGATGACCGTGACACACCCCGATGGCAAATTGGCGGCCGTGTTGTTCGGCTACGCCTGCCACCCCACGACACTCAGCTTTCGGACCTGGTGCGGCGACTACCCGGGATTTGCCCAACTGGCACTGGAGCAGAACCACCCTGGCGCGGTGGCGATGTTTGTGAACACCTGCGGCGGTGATCAGAACCCGTTACCGCGGCGCAGCGTCGAACTCTGTCGGCGTTACGGACAGATGTTGGCGACCGCGGTCGAGGAGGTGCTGGCCGATGAGGAGCGGCCACTGCGACCGGTAACCAACGGCCTGAGCACCGCGTTCGAATACACGGAACTTCCCTACCTGGAAGTGGTCTCGCGGGAGAAGCTGCTCGGTTTGCTCGAGGACAGCAATGCCATCCGGGCCCGCTGGGCGGCCCGCATGCTCCGGCGACTCCAGGGCGGCCAGGCGTTTGCGAAGACCTATCCGTATCCGGTCCATGCCTGGCGCCTGGGACGCGAGATGTTGATGATCGGCATGGGCGCTGAATCGGTGGTCGACTATGCGCTCCGTTTCAAGCGGGAGTTTGGGCCGGGTACCTGGGTCTGTGGTTATAGCGACGACATGATCGCCTACATCCCCTCGCGGCGGGTGTGGGAAGAGGGGGGCTACGAGGGTGGGTCCTACCTCTACGAGTACGGGCGTCCGGCGTTCCGGTGGTCGGGTGACATCGAGGACCAAATTGCTGCCTCGGTACGCCGGCTGGTGAAGCAGGTGCGTCCCTGAATGGCGGCCGACGTATTCAGTCGACCGGAAAGCCCCGTTTGCGCAACAGTGCGTCGGTGTCGACGTCACGGCCGCGGAAGGCCCGAAAGCCCTCGGCCGGATCGACCGTATCGCCGACCGATAGCACCTCGTCGTACAGTCGCTTAGCGGTCGATGTATCGTAAAAGCCACCCGCTGCGGTGAACACTTCGGCGGCATCTGCGGTTAGCGCGTCGGCCCAGAGGTAGCTGTAGTAGCCGGCCGAGTAACCGTCACCTGAAAAGATGTGCGCGAATTGGGGCGTACGGTGTCGCATCACGATCTCTCGTGGGAGTCCCAATTCGCTCAAGGTCTGGCGTTCGAACGAATCCGGGTCGATCTCTGCTTCACCCGCGAGGTGCAGTTTCATGTCGACCAGCGCGCTGGCCAAATACTCGACGGTGGCAAAACCTTCGTTGAATGTCGCGGCTCGTTTGATCTTGGCCAGCAGTGGCGCTGGCAGCGGTTGCTCCGTCTGGTAGTGGATCGCGAATCGATTGAGGACCTCGGGGGTCGAGAGCCAATGTTCAAAGATCTGTGAGGGAAACTCGACATAGTCACGGGCAACAGAGGTTCCCGATTGTGAGGGGTATGTCACCTGTGAACAGAGGCCGTGCAGCGCATGACCGAATTCGTGAAACAGTGTCTCCGCATCATCCCAGGAGATGAGCACTGTCTCTCCCTCGCTGGCGGAGACAAAATTCGAGTTGTTCGAGACAATCGGGGAGATGGGAGCTCCCAGGTTTTCTTGCGAGCGGTACGAGGTCATCCAGGCGCCGCTGCGTTTGCCCTCCCGCGCGAACGGATCGAGATACCATAGTCCCAGATGTTGATCCTGCCGATCGAGGACTTCCCAAACACGGACGTCGGGATGGAACACGGGCAGGTCACCCAGTGGCCGGAATTGCAGGCCAAACAACTGGCCGCTCACCCAGAACATGGCCTCCCGCAGTTTCTCGAATTGCAGATAGGGTTTCACCTCGTTGAAATCGAGATCGTATTTTTGGACACGAACTTTTTCCGCGAAGTAGCGGTAGTCCCAAGGCTCGATCGTCAGGTCGGCGCCCTCGGCGTCGGCAAGCGCCTGCATGTCGGCGACCTCTTCGCGGGCGCGGGCGACTGCCTTGGGCCAGACTTTCATCAACAGATCTAGAGCCGCTTGGGGCGTTTTCGCCATCTGCGGTTCCAGCCGCCAGTGCGCATGGGTTGGGTACCCCAGTAGCTTGGCCCGGACCGCCCGGAGTTTGAGGATTTCGGAAATGAGGCCGTTGTTGTCGTGCTCGTCGGCGTTGTCACCGCGGCTGTAGTAGGTCCGCCAGACGCGCTCGCGGTGTGGGCGATGGTCGGCGTAGGTCAGAAACGGATCCATCGCCGAACGGGTGTTGGTGACTGCCCATGCGTCTTCACGACCGCGCTTTGCAGCCGCGCGGGCCATCGCGCCGATCACGCTCTGGGGCAGCCCGCTCAGCTCGCTGGCATCCTCGATCCAGGTCACGTGGTCCTGTTCGTCGGCCAGTAGATTCTGGCCGAAATCCGTGTACAGCTGGGCCAGACGTTGATTGATCTGGGAGAGTCTCGCTTTGTCACCCGAATCGAGTTTTGCCCCCCGCCGGACAAAAGACTGATAGCGATCCTTGAGCAGGCGCTGCTCGGCCGGGGAGAGATCGTCCGGTGGGCTATTTTCGTAGACATCGGCGATCCGGGCAAACAATTTTTCATTCTGGGTGATGCGGTCGCGGAAGGCGGCCAGTTTGGGCGAGACGATCCGCTCGACATCGGGAATTGGACCCAGATTCAAGTTGGAGGTGTGCACGCCCAGCAGGACCTCGAGCCGTTCCAGCGTCCGTCCGGCTGATTCGAGAGCGACCAACGTATTGGCGAAGCTGGCCGGCTGGGTTTGTTCGGCGATCGCCACGATCTCTCGGTCGGCCTGCTCGATCGCCGTCTCGAACGCCGCCGGAAATTCCTCGGGACGTACCAGGTTCCAGGGAGGCACACCACCGTATGGCCCACCCCATGGTCTGAGCATCATCTTCCCATCCTGTGCGTGGCCGTTTTGCGAACAGAGGTGACTGGCTCCGACCAGCGCAATGGTGAGAACCAGTGAAAGCGTGTCTCGATCCCGCGTTGGATTTCTCATCGGGCATCTTGTCGTGCGCTGGCGAGTCGTTTGCGGGCGATTAGTTTACCACGCGCGAACCGCTTGTCCGCCCCCCTGTCGCCGATCGCTGCGGCCTCTCGACGGGGTGGTCCGATCATCCGTTGGCGGGGCCCTCATCGGCTGGGATACCGAGCGCGGCGGCCGCATTGCCGCAGAAAATCCCTTCGATCTGGTCGCGCGACAGCTGGGCGATTTCGGCAGCGAATTTCAGTGACATCAGCTGTTCGTAGACCGCTAGGATCGGGCGCCCATCGCAGTGCGGAAACTGCAGACCCCCGCGGTCGGCGTCGTAGTGCTGCCAGGCCCGCCCGAGCGCCGCGTAGTGCCCGTGAAAAAAAGCGGCTCCGACGCCGTCGGAACCCCAGAAAATGCGACCCGTGTCCTCGCGCGTCAGCAGCGTGACGTACGGCCTCACATCGGTCACCGCTGAGGTGTCGTAGTGGATGTTGGGCATGTCGCGGAGCCGCTCGATCGCGTGATGGATCGGCCAATAGGTGAAGCTGCGGGCGCAGTGCGCCAGCAGCCAGCGAATATTCGGATAGCGGCGGGTGGTGTACTCTTCAAGATCGTCCAGGTTGTGTTCGTCCGCGCAGCCGTCGAACCGCGAGAGGTGCATCGTGACCCACCAGCCATGTTCGTTTGCCAGTTCCATCTGTTCGTGAGTCAGGAACTCGTGGATGCGGCACTGCGCGATGTCCCCGGTGACCGAATAGGTGCGATACGGCTTGAGTCCCACGAATTGCGGGTTCTCCAGGTCGCGTTCGATATCGGTCAATTGACAGTCGGGTGTCACCAGCCGATTGTGGCGGACCCCGGCAACCCCGTCGATTGCCTGGCGCACCGATTGCACATGCCGCGATACATCTGGCTTGCCCGATGGTGTTCCCAGGATGAGATACTGCATGTCGCGTCCCGGGTAGAGCACCTCGGCCCAGCGGTTGAGGGTGTCCAGGTCGTGGTCCTGGTGCTCAAATCCTTCTGGAATTTGCACCAGATTGGCGTTCCAGAAGCAGTGGATGTGCGCGTCGAGGATCCGCTGCGGTACAAAGTCATCCAGTTCCTCTTCCCAGATCTGGCGATCACTCTCACGGTAGTCGAGCGTTGTGTCGTTCATGTTCAGTACCTCGATGGTTGGCGGTCGGAAACCCGGCGGTGGACGAAACCGGCCGCCTGTCCCGGCAGCCGGCGCGGAACCCGTGTCCGCTCACGGTTTCTTGGTGGTCGACGCCGTAGATGGCGCGATTGACTGGATCAATGTGATCACGTCGGCCAGGTCTTGTGGTGACAGGTCTTTTTCGAGTCCCTCGGGCATGAGTGATACGCCGGTTGCGGCGAGTGCTTCGATGTTGGTTCGCAGGATTACGTCCTGTTTGGCCTCCGCCCGCTTCAAGGTGATGCTGGTCGCTGTTTCGGCGGAGATGATCCCGTTGAAGACCAGACCGTTTTCGGTCACGACGGTGTAGGTATTGAAATTGGGTTGCGCTTCACGATTCGGGTCGAGAATCGCAATCAGCAGGTCCGCGGCGGACTTGTTCTGCACCGACGTGAGCTCGGGCGCCACCTGATGGCCCGACTCACCCACCCGGTGGCAGGTCGCACATTTTTTCTTGAAGACTTCGAGTCCCCGCTTGGCGTTACCGGTGAGTTCGAGCACGCCTTGCAACCGGGCGACCACTTGGGCTCGGTCGGCGTTGACCTCGGCGCCGAACAGTTGCNGGCTGCGGACGCGGATCGACTGCGTGGGGTGGGTCAGCAACCGTTGCTTTTGATCANGGGGAAGTTCACCGAGGCGAACGGNCTCCGCTTCTACGGCGTCCAATAGCAGGGCGATACGGGTCGGACTTGAAAGGATTGCGTCGACCGCATCCCGACGCAGCTGGGGACTGAAAGTTCGCCAGGGGGCCAAGAGTGCGTGGCCTGCCGCCGGAGTCGGTTGTTGGGAGAGGGCGGCTACCGCCGCCCGCTGAAGCGCTTGGGGTGTTCGCGGTGAGAGCAGACGGGTCAACGTTGCGGCCACCATCTCGAATTCGGCGAACGCCAACAGGCCGATCGCCTCGGCGCGGTGCATCGGGGTTTGACGCTCGTCTCCCGCATTTTGTACAGCGCGCTCAAAGACGGTTTGGACCTGGTCGCGGGTCGCGCTCGGTGTCGATTTTTCAGCCAGCAATTGCGACAGCGAGGAGCCGCGTCGGCCGAGTCCTTCTCCGAGTCCCGCCAACGCAACGCGCTGGACCGCGGCCGGTTGTTCCGCCGAAGTCGCGCTNGCTAGCAGGCGCAAAGCGGCGCCCGATTCCCGATCGGCACCTGCCAACAGCGACAATTCCGACAGCCAGGCCACCGCATGTTCGGGTCGGTCTGTCGTGGCGTCGGTCAGCAGTGCGGCGGCGATGCGATCGGCGTTCCCGGCGACCGAAGATAGCAGAGCGTTGCGGATTTCACCCCCGTTGCGCCGATCGCGCGCGAGTCGCGTCAGCGCGGATGCGGCCCGCTCCACCGGTGCCTCACCCAGTGAAAATGCCAACTGAAAACGGACGCGGTCGTCGAGGTCGGCGGACAAGGGGGTCAGCGCCTCGACGAGGCGTGGAGATTCTGCCAAGAATGGTTCGGAGAGTCGTACCGCGTGTTCCCTTACACGGGGGTGCGCATCACGCACAGCGAACTCGATCTGTGCGACTTCGAGCGCGTTCAGTCCGGAGAGGGCATACAACGCGTGCAGCCGTGCTAGCGGTTGACGAGACGTTTGCAGCAATCTCACCAGCAGCGGGGCAACCGACTTGTCCCCCCGCTGCCAGAGCAGGCGCTGCGCGGTTTCGCGATTCCATACATTGCCAGATTCCAGTTCGTTCACGAGCTGAGGGGTGGTCATGTCACCCAGTTTCACGGTCCGCGCGCGCTCCGCGCCGGGTGTCACGATCCGGTAAATGCGCCCCCGGTCGCTGCCATTTTGCAGGTCGAGAAACTGTTTGATTTCATCCGGAATCGAGTAGGGGTGTTCGACGGTCTGTCGGTACATATCGAGAACGTACAACGTGCCGTCCGGGGCATTGACAAAATTGACCGGGCGGAACCAATTGTCCGAAGACCGAATGAACTCCTCTTGGGGATCAGCCCGGTTGGCGGCGAATGTCACGCCGCGCGGAGCGAGGCTCTTGCGATGCACGATGTTCCCTCCGACGTCGCCGACGAAGGCGTTCCCGCGGAATTCCGCGGGGTAGGCGCTGCCCCGATAGATTGTGATTCCGGTCGCCGAGGTGAAGTAGCCTACCGGGTACTCGGTGGGAACCACCCCTTTTTTTCCGTCGGGGTCCAGAGGGACGAACTCCCACGCACCCTGTTTGTTGACGACCAGCTTGTAGCCTTTGGCCGCGGCCCGCCATTGTTGTCGAACGATCCGCCAGGGTTCGGGCGGACTCGCTCGAAAAACGCGAGCGCTGGCGCCGTCGGCGGCAATACTGCGGATCAGATCTGAAACTGCCAGCGAAGGATTGCGCGCCAAATACCTGCGGGGGTAGAGCACTTGTTGGATGTGATTGCTGTTGCTGCAGACAAAACGGTTGCCCCAGTCGTCCATCGAGTGCCCAAACTGCCGGCCACCGGTTACCACTTCGAATCGCTCGGATTTGGGATCGAAGCAGAGATCAGCGCCTTGCAGCGGAAACAAAGGCTGGCCGCGGTGCAGCAATTTCAGCGGGTTGCGCCCCGCGGCGAAGTAGATTTTCTGGTCCAACCCCCACTTCATGTTGTTGGCGAGTGACTGCACATTGTCGCGCCCGAATCCACTGAGCACGGTCTCGCGGAGATCCGCTCGACCATCGCCATTGGTATCCTTGAAGTAGTACAGGAATTGCGGGGCGAGCACATACAGCCCACCATCGTAGCAACAGACGGAGGTTGGCCAACTGATCTTGTCGGCGAACACGACGCTGCGGTCCATGTGGCCATCGCCGTCGGTGTCTTCCAGCAGACGGATGATGCCGGCGTCTTTTTTTCCGCCGCCCCCCGGGTTTAATCGGGTCGGTTCTTGGGAAAACGGGTATCCGTGCATCTCGGCTACGAACATTCGCCCCCAGGCATCAAAGCAGGCGTCGACCGGGTCCGCCACCAGTGGTTCGGCTGCTACGAGTTCCAGTCGGCAGTCCCTCGCCAGCTGAAAGGTGTCGAGGGCCTGGGCGGGTTCCGTCGCCGGAACCCGGGGCAGGTCGGCAGCCGTTACCTTGCGGCGGGGTGGTTTTTCGTCCGCGGTGACGACCGGGGCGAAGAACAGGGCGAAGAACAGGGCGAAGAACAGGGCGAAGAACAGGGCCACCAGCAGTGCGGCGGCGGTCATCGCGAGCGGTGGGGTGTCGGTGTGTGGCGCATCGCTCGTGCTGGAATTGGTCATCGGTGGGCTCTGCCAGTACGGGGGTTCGTGCACCAGATCCGGATCACGGGATCTGCGCGGGTCGCGAAGCAGCACGCTGATTCTATCAGCCGACCGGAGTGCGGCTACCGGGTTGCTGGCGCCGCGGACACCGATCGCGAAACCGTGCGTTGCTCGCGACGCGGCCGTACTTAGCGCGCCTCGGTCCCCAGCAGTTCGATCGTATCGGCCACCAGATGCCAGTAAACCACGTCTTCGGCAAACGACGACGTCTCGAGCGCCGGTACGGGAAATCCGGGGATCTTCAGCACAGCGTTGTACTGGGCGAACCGCAGGTCGATGTAGATCCGGTTCTCGCCTTGCGGCAACTGGTCGAACGACGTCGGGTGATAGAGTTCGCCCACTTCGCCGTACAGCGCCGGATTGGGTGGTGCTTCGTCGACCAGGGTGAAGCAGAGGATCTGTCGGGCCTGGGCTTTGTCGACGGTTTTGGCTAACCGGCGCGGGAACCAGTTGTATCCGACGAACAACGCCACGTCGTCCGGTTTGAGCAGCGTGTCCATCTGTGGGTAGTAGGCGTTGCCTTCGCTGAAGACCTTGAACAATCCGGGATCGCCCGGCAGATTCTCGGGATCGAGTCCGTGAATCAGCAGCGCGTAGCTGGTCTGTTTCTTGCGTGCCGCCTCGGCCAGCCAACGGGCCGCCTTGCGGAACTTGTGCCGTTGTCCGTCGAGAATTCGGCCGACGATCCGATCGATGTGGCCGAGGTAGGTGCGGCCGAGTTGACCTTCTTTAACCGGGGTGACATTGAAGGCGGGAACGAACTTGTACTTGTTCAACAGCGGCTGGTTGAAGATCTGTGGGCTCTCGTAGGTCACGGACAACAGGATTCCTGGCATCTTGCCCCGCCGGAGGAACGCCCCGATCAGCTCGGCTTCGAACGTCCACAGATAAAGCCGGTTGGCGATGCTGCGACCCGAGCAGATTTTCTCGGGCCAACCCTTGACCGAGATCACACCTCCGTCTGGGACGGTGTGAGTGACCGTCATCAGGTTGTCGTTGGGGCCGACCGCTTTTTCGAGTCGCTGGGCTCCCTCGGCCGACCCGAAGAAAATGACCAGGGCTTTATCGTCGAGCAACTGGCGAGCGAGCGGAACGGCGTGTTTACGTTCTTCGGTCTCATTCTCGAATCCCAACAGCACCACATCGTTGGCCGTTGCCGTTTTGACGGTGAAGTGCTCGACGAAACCTTCGGTGCGGTAGTACGGCACCTTGTCCTCGGGCGAGTCGAGTTTCTTGAAGCCAGCTGCCGACCCGGCAGGGGTGTACTGGCGCGAAAAGGCGATTCCGCCGGCCCGCCAGACCGGTTCCAGCGAGAAGCTCTGGTCGCCGGCGGAGAGCAATTTGCCATCGAGGTGAACGATGCGGTCGGCGGCGCGATTGGCGGCGCGTGTGATTCCCGACATCCGTTCCGCGGCTGCCTCGATTTCGTGCAACACAAAGTTGACGAAGCGATCACCAGCCTGTTGGACGTCGACGGGACCTTGCGTGCGCGGTTTGCCGGCGGGCCGCACGCAGCGAAAGCCCGTGTAGAGGTTCAGGTTGCCGGCTGCGGCGCCCTGACGGTCGGCGCTGCGCAGATGGAGGGCGACGTTGGCCCACGATCCCCCGCGGCGGGAACGCAGAGTAGAATCGGTCGGCAATGTATCGGTCTGGTAGGGCAGCTGGTAATCCAGACACCACTCCCAGGCGTTGCCAGCCATGTCATCGATACCGAAAGGGCTCCTCGACTCGGGAAACGATCCGCCCTTGGTGGTCAGCGGGTAGTCGACTTTCTGCTTGCCGTCGTACCACTCGGTCCAACCGTCGGCACTCACCAGGTCACGGCCAGCGTGATACGACGAGTTGTTGCATAGCTGGCGGTCCCACTTGTTGCCCCAGGGGAAGGCGGGGCCGGGCTTGAGTTGGCCCTCGGCATCCTGCGAACCGGCTCCCCGCGCCGCGTATTCCCACTGGGCCTCGCTTGGCAATTGGGTCCCGGCCCAGCGACAGTAGGCCCGGGCATCGTCCCAACTGACCTCGACCACCGGGTGATCGTCTTTTCCTGTGGGCGGATCGGGACCCTTCCAGTGGGGCGGGGTGCGATGGCCGGTGGCGGTGGTGAACTTGTGGTACTGCCCGTTGGTGACCTCGTAGCGGTACATGTAGAAGGCGTCGATGGTCCGAGCATGCCGCGGCGCCTCGTCGTCGGTGTATTTCTTCCACGCTTCCGGCAAACCGGTTGCGGTGAACTGCGGTCCGACGTCCTCGGGCGTCGACCCCATCAGGAACTGGCCGCTGGGCACCAGGATCATCTCAGCGCTATCTTTGGCATTTTGCGCGGTACGCGGTTGCGCCGCTTGTTCCTGGCCCCACAGATGGCCGGTTGGCATGAGGCAGAAGAGCAGCCCCCAGGTGCGGTACAGGAGCGACACACGAAGCTGGATTCGGGAATACATGCACACGTCAATGTCCTCACCGGAAGAGTGTTGGCACTACGCGAGCATCTTAGCAGAGAAATCGCGCGCATTCGACGTTGCCGAAGCATTCGCGCGAGGCGCCCGTGCGCGGCTATCAGAAATGGGATGGCTCGCCGCGTCCGGCGGACTAGAGAATCTCGCGCACGACACGGCCGTGGACATCCGTCAGGCGGAAATCGCGTCCCGAGTACCGGTAGGTCAACCGCCGGTGGTCGATTCCCAGCAGGTGCAAGATGGTGGCGTGCAAATCGTGCATGTGGATCTTGTTTTCGACTGCCACGTGGCCCAGCTCATCGGTAGCGCCAACGGCGATCCCCGGTTTGACTCCGCCACCGGCCAGCCAGGCCGTAAAGCCATCCGGGTTGTGGTCGCGGCCTGTACCCTTGTCCTGGGCGTACGGTGTGCGTCCGAATTCCGCACCCCACCAAACCAGCGTGTCTTCCAGTAGCCCCCGTTGTTTGAGATCCTTGAGCAGGCCGGCGATCGGTCGGTCGACGGCGCGGGCGTGGTCTGCGTGTTTGGGCAGGTTGGAATGCTGGTCCCAGGCCGGATTCGCCGTACTGTCGCCGTAGGTGACTTGAATGTAACGGACGCCCGCTTCGCACATCCGCCGGGCCATCAGGCATTGGTGCCCGAAGTTCTGCGTTTCCTTCTGATCGATGCCGTACAGCTGCAACGTCGACTCGGTTTCACGCGTCAGATCCAGGACCGAGGGGGCGTTGCGCTGCATCCGCCAGGCGAGCTCAAACGAACTGATCACCGATTCCAACTTTACATCGGACGTTTGGCTCGCCAGTTGTGCGGCGTTGATCGACTGCAGCAATGCGAACTGTTGCCGCTGTTGAGCAGGTTGGTATCGCGGGTTGACCAAGTCCCGGATGCGCGCCTCGGTAGCGGGCCGACCGGCGCTGCCGAGCGTCGTTCCCCGATAGACGGGCGGCAAGAAAGCGTTGTCGTAGTTACGCGCCCCGCCGTTACCGGGTGACGGACAGATCGAGACAAAGCCGGGCAAATTGTCGTTTTCGCTCCCCAATCCGTAATGCACCCAGGATCCCATTGAGGGTCGAACCAGATTGGTCGAACCGCAATGTAGAAACAGCGTCGCTGGGCCGTGGGCGATTCCCTCGGTGTGCATCGAATGCAACATGCAGAGCTGATCCGCATGACGTCCGATTTCAGGAAATAGATCAGAGACCCAACGGCCGGACTCACCGTACTGCCGAAATTTCCAGAGTGGTTTCTTGACGAGCTGTGAACTGCCGCGTTTTCCAGTCTTGGCAATCGTGCGCGCGTCGTCAAACGCCAGGCTCTGGCCATGCTTACGTGGAAGCAACGGTTTGTAATCGAAGGTGTCGACCTGACTCGGTCCGCCTTGCATGAACAGAAAAATCACCCGTTTGGCGCGGGGGGCAAAGTGCGGTTGGGGAGCCGGTCCGGGAAGGGCCGCCGGCGCCGTTTGCGGCAACAGCCCGGCCAGCGCCAGTTGTCCGAATCCGCAAGCTGCCGCGGTCAGCGCCTGACGGCGATCGGTGATGGTTTGCGGCATAGTCGGTCTTTCCTCGCGAGGCGGCAACCGGGTCACGGCAGGTAGCGAAAATCGATCGAGCCAAACAAGGCGTGAAGGACTTGGGTCCAGCGGAACTGTCGAGCTATCTTATCTTGATCGGCGGCCGCCAGGAACTCCAGGATGGCGTGAGATTCTGTCGGCCCGGGATTGCGACCGAGTGTCGCTAGGAATACTTGTGCGAGCCGCTCGTCGTCGGTGAGGCCGCTCGGCTGCAGGAATCGCGCGGCGCCGCGTTCGGCTTGCTGGATGACCCAGGGATTGTTCATCAAGAACAGCGCTTGGGGGGGGGTGCTACTGACGTCGCGACTCCCCGTGACCATGCTCGGGTTGGCGAAATCGAAGATATCGAAAATCTCGGGGAGCGAGTTGCGAAGCACCGGCCAGTACACGGCGCGCCGCTCGCCACCGTGCTGATAGCCGTAGTCGTTGGTGGTCCCGGAGCGAATCGTCGCGCCCCCCATGTCGGAGCGTAGAGAACCGGTGACCATGAGCATCGCGTCGAGCAGGCTTTCGGCATCGAGTCGCCGTCGGCGCATCCGCCACAGCAACACGTTCTCAGGGTCGCTGCGCATGCCGGGACCCTGTGGTTGCGTGGAGAGCCGATAGGTCTGTGACAACACCATCTCACGCAGTGTGTTCTTGACCGACCAATCTCTCTCCAGCAGCCGCGCGGCCAAGTAGTCGAGTAATTGCGGGTGCGACGGTGCTGCGCCGGTAGCACCGAAGTTGTCGGGGGTGCGCACCAACCCGACACCGAATAGCCAGTGCCACAACCGGTTGACGAGTACCCGGGAGGTGAGCGGGTTCGCGCGGCTGGTGATCCACTCCGCCAATTCCCGCCTCCCACTGTGCTGCTTGGAAAGAGGCGGCTGCGAGCCGTCCCCGGCGACCTGCAGAAAACCGCGTGGAACCCGCTCGCCTAGCGTGTGTACGTTGCCCCGAATGTGGATCCGGGTGTCCTCGATCTCATCCTCTTCCTGCACCGACATGTATTTGGGTCGCGCGCCGGTTTTGTCCGTCAATGCCTGCAGTTCCTTTTTCAGTTTCGCCAACATTCGCGGCGAGGACGGTTTGGTCTTCGCCGCGGGTTTGGGTTTCTTGTCAGCCAGCGCGGCAGGCAGAAACTGCACGGCGTCGATAATGACCACACCGGTCGTCCCACGGTTGACGACCACGACTTCAGACACCCCATCTCGGAGGAAGTGATATCGTCCCAGAGAGATGAAGCGACCATCGATGGGGGGAGTTCGCTGTTGGTTGATGGTGACGGTTTTCTCCCCGTCGGCGCTGATCACTTTGACCGGAACGGCTGGGCTGCGATTCCCTCCCGGCGTGTAAGCGAACCGCACTTCGTAATCACCGTCGCGCGGCAGCTGCGCACGAAACGTGGCCGTTTTCTGGCCCTTACCCTCGCCCCGATCGTGTTGATAACCGATTCCCACATAACTCTTGGTGAACTGGGAGTGCATCCAGGCCCCCGTCTTGACTGCTTGCCGGTCGTCCACGGCCACGCCCGCGACGCGCGCCACTGGGAGCGGCACCATCGCGACGGCTCGGCTCTTTCCGTCGGCTGTGAGCGTCTTGATACGTTTTTGCAGGTCGGCGATTTCGGTTTCCCATTGACGGAACTCGGCAGCCCGTTCGGGGGAGAGCGGCAGCGGCAGTTCGATCCACTTCGAGACATTGGCGTGGTTCAACGTTTTGGTATTTCGCAGTATGCCGGCCAGCGCGTAGTAATCACGGGTTGGAATCGGGTCGAATTTATGGTCATGGCAACGAGCGCAACCAATCGTTTGAGCCAGAAAGCCGCGACCGATCGTCTCCAACTGCTCATCGACCACGTCCATCCGCAGCTTGGCTTTGTCCTGATCTTCGAGGTTGCTGTTACCGAGCGTCAGCAGCGCGGTGGCGATGACGCCGCGCTGTCGCTGTTGCAGCGTTTGGGCGGGGAGCAGATCCCCGGCAACTTGCTCGCGGGTGAAGCGGTCAAATGGCCGATCGGTGTTCAGCGATTCGATGACGTAGTCGCGGTATCGCCAGGCCTCGGGGAACAGGAAACCGCGCAGCGTGATCGACTCCGCGAACCGCACCACATCGAGCCAGTGCCGTCCCCAGCGTTCACCGAAACGGGGCGACGCCAGCAGGCGACTGACCAGGCGTTCCACCGCGTCGGGTGCGTCGTCTTGCAGGAAGGTCGCCAGCTGTTGCGGAGTGGGTGGCAGTCCGATCAGATCGAAGTACAGACGACGGGCCAGTACCCGGCGATCGGCTTCTGGCGCGCGCGGGATTTTGGCAGCCTGCAGTCGAGCGATCACAAATGCGTCGATTGGGGATACGGCCGGACCGCCAATCGGCGTGGGATGGGCCGGCCGGTTCAATGGTCGGTAAGCCCATCGCCGGCGGCCTTGTTCCAGGTCAATGCCGTCCGACTTGTCAGCTGACCCGCTGCGTGGATCGGGGGCGCCGCGCGCGATCCAAGTGCGGAAGTCCGCGATCACCGCCGGCGGCAACGGGCCAGCGGGTGGCATCTCCAGCTCTTCGTAGCGGAGCGCCTTTAGCAGCAAACTCTGCTCCGGTTTGCCCGGCACGATCGCCGGACCGGTGTCGCCCCCTTGTAGCAGCCCCGCGCGACGGTCCAGACGCAGTCCGCCCCGCAGTTTCTTGACCCGCGCCGCCGCCGCGGAATGGCAGCTGTAGCAGTGCTCGACGAGAATCGGTCGGATCTTTTTCTCAAACAGGGCCGTCTCGGCTTCGGTCAGCCCGGGAGGCGTCTCGGCCGCCGCCAAGCGTTGAGGCGCGAGAGGGGCCAAAAACAGAATCAGAATGAGGCCAAAACGCAAATCCATCGATTGAAAATTCCCAGCGGGAACGAGCGGAGGGACGAAACCCACTCTACCAGTTTAGTGCATTGACGACGAACGTGAGCCCACGCTACCGCATACAGTTTACCGGGCCGGTCACCGTCACAAACGGTAATTTCGGAACTCCATGAACAGGTGATATACCATCGTGTAGCGGATGTTCATTGTCAGCTGCCAGACCACAACTATATTCGAAACTAGGGCCTGCGGGAGGTTGTTTGCTGCGCCTCAAATAGTGGGTTGTGACA
>PADE01000213.1 GCA_002702965.1 Planctomycetaceae bacterium | reverse complement strand
GCGATGGGCGTGGCCGTGTTAGCCAAGGGCCCGGTCGGGATGGTGCTGCCCACTGCGGTGATCGGAATGTACCTCTTGATTGTGCGGCTGCACCCGGTGACCCGGTGGCGTCTCGAAACGGCTTCTGCGTTCGACAGTGTAGCTCTGCTGTCGGATGATCCGCAGCGCAACCGAACCAAGGTGCCGGGTTGGTTGGTCCGCTGCGCGCGCCCCTTTGGACCGGTACACTTTGTCCGCACCTGTTGGTCGATGAGGCCGATCACGGCGATGGTGGTCGTGTTGGTAGTGGCTTTGCCCTGGTATGTTCTGGTGGGCTGGCATACCGAAGGCGCATGGCCACGAGGTTTTTTTCTCGAACACAACTTGGGTCGGGCGACTGCCGCCATGGAGGGTCACCGGGGTGGAATCTGGTTTTATCCGCTGGCGCTGTTGGTCGGTTTTTTCCCGTGGTCGGTTTTTGCGGTTCCGGTGGTCTTAGAACTGGTAGCCCGCTTGCGCGTTCGGGGTCGCTGGTGGCGCGGTTACGCATTGTTGACTTGTTGGGTGGCGGTCTACGTGGGTCTGTTTACGATTGCGCAGACGAAGCTGCCCAGCTATGTCACACCCTGTTACCCCGCGCTGGCACTTCTGACGGCGTGTTTTTTCGAGCACTGGCGGCGCGGCAATTTGCAGGCTGCGGCGTTCTGGCCGCAATGCGCGTTCCTCTCCCTAGGCCTGGTCGGTGTGATGATGGTTACCGCGTTACCGTTCGCTGCGCAACGATTCCTGCCTGGCGAGGAGTGGCTCGGAGGGGTCGGTGTGATCCCCGTGGTGGGGGCCGCGGTTGCCCTGTGGTTGACCCGTCTCAGCCAGATTCGCGCTGCCCAGTACGCGATGGGGTTGACCGCCGTTTTTACGACAACGGCTTTCTTCGCTTGGGCGGCGGTGCGAGTTGATCTGCGCCGCCAAGAGCCGGCGTTGTTGGCGGCGGTGGCACGACAGCAACCGGATAGCCGGATCGGCGCCTACGGTGCGCTCGAACCGAGTTGGATTTTCTACATGCGACGCCCGGTGGTCCAACTGACTAACGGCCAGGCGAGTTCTTGGACGGATTCGCCGCGACGCCATGACTGGGACCCTCGGCCCCCCGAGCCGATCGCTCGGTTTTTCGAAGGGGGCGATGGCTATGTCATTACCACCCGCGCGCACCTACCGGAATTGAAGACGCTACCACCAGACATCGGAGTGTTGTACCGCTTGCCCTATTTCCTTAAGAACAGCGAGCTGGTCGTGTTAGGACGAAGGGCCGCTGCGCGGAACACACCACGGATCGCCTCGCCCCGGCTTTTTCGGAGTTCGGGCGTCGGGCACTAGCCACCCACTAGCGGGAACCAGCGAATCGGAGGAGCGGTCCAGGTGGGGTCGGTGTGCCACAGTTCGACCGACACCGGCTTGCGGAAATCGTGTCTGGCGGGGTCGCATCTCGAGCGTGACGAGTTGTTTTCAGCGTCGCGGTGTGTGATAAAGGACACCGGTTATCGAACGCTGGATGTGACAACTCAGCCACCGGCGGCGCGAGGCAGGGCACGACCCGGAAATCGAGCCCCGAGAAAACGGTTGCGGGCGGAGTTTCGCTCAGGTCGATCACCATACGCCAAGCGAAACCAGCCGATCAAACTCTGGATGGTGGGGAGAGCTCATGGGGGACAACCGACAAGTGAAACGCCGTAGTTTGTTGGTCGGCGCCGCCGCGGTGTCGGCGGTGTCGTCGCTCAGTCGTAACGCATCCGCGGCGCCCAGCGAGATCGTCAACCTGGCGGTGCTCGGCTGTGGGCGTGGGGCCAGCCTGGCGCAGTCGTTCGCGAAGCTACCTGAAAGTCGGGTCGTGGCGATCTGTGATATCGACAAGGGTCGCGGCGCGGCACTCTGTCAGCAAATCGAACAGATCTCGGGACGTGCGCCCGAGTACGTCGTCGACTACCGCAACCTCCTGGAGCGAAAAGACGTCGATGCCCTGGTAGTGGCGACCCCCGATCATTGGCATGCGCCGGTGACGATCAACGCCTGCCTGGCCGGCAAGGACGTCTACGTCGAAAAGCCCGCCTCGCATAACGTCCGCGAGGGCCGCCTGGCAGTCCAGGCCGCCCGTAAGTACAAACGGATCGTCCAACACGGTACCAATCTCCGCGCCGCACCTCATTACCGCAAGGCCTGGAAAATGCTCGCGGATGGGGTCATCGGCAAGGTGATGATGATCAAGGCGATCAACAACCAGCGACGAGGCACGCTGCCACATCGCAACGATGAACCGGTGCCGCCGGGTGTCAATTATGATCTCTGGATGGGCCCAGCCCCCGAGCGACCTTTCAACCGTAACCGATTTCACACCGGCTGGCACTGGCTTTGGGATTACGGCACCGGCGACCTGGGCAATGACGGCGTGCACCAGGTTGACCTCGGTCGCTGGGCACTCAACCTGGGTGCTCCTCAGGCGGTCAGTTGCAGCGGAGCCAAGCTGGGCTGGAAAGGAGACGCCCATGAAGTGCCCGACGCCATGGTTGTCACGTGGGAGTACGAGGACCTACTGTATGTCTTCGAGCAGCGAGACTTCACGCCCTATCGCATGCAGGGGCACCGATTGGACAACGACAACATCTTCTACGGTGACGACGGGTACCTGATGATCGATCGTGACGGCTACCGTGTTTTTCACAAAGGAGGTAAACCGGGCCCGCTGTTCCAGAAGAAATGGGTCGACGATGGAACGCATTACCAGAATTTCATCGACTGTATCAAGAGTCGCCGGTCTCAGGATCTGATCGCTGACATCGAAGAGGGCCACTACTCGGCTATGCTTTGCCACCTGGGCAATATCGCCTACCGGACGGGCAAGCGACTTGAATTCGATGCCAAGACGGAGACATTCACCAACGACAATGCGGCGAACGATCTACTCGGCCGCGAATACCGCCAGGGGTTCGAGCTGCCGGTCATTTGAACGAGTTTTTGGTGGCCAGTGGGTGCCGGATCCGGCGGTGGCCCAGCCACGCACCGACCGTGGTTGCCGTACGGGGATCCAGCGGCGCTCACGGTGGTGTGGATTTAGAGGAAGCTACGACGGTCCGAACCAGACAACTAATCGGCTCGTCTTCTACACACCGCCTGGAAACTGTCTAGAATCGTCACACACGAGATGAGCCCGATCCGCCCGCGCAGCGTGTCGCGGGGGCGCCGGGTTTTCACAGGAGAATCGGTGATGCGATCTGCCGCATGGTTCGGTACAAGCCTGTTGTTCCTTTCGAGCGTGTCCGCTACGCCCGCGGCTGAGATTACCTGGCGCGGGTCGGGGAAAGGTGGCGCGGTCGCAGCGGGGCGCCCTGATTCAGTCGCCGCAGGTATGCAGATGCTGAAACAGGACGGAAATGCGGCCGATGCCGCGGCGGCCACGTTATTGGCGTTGGCGGTTACCGATTACGGTCTGTTTGCGATGGGGGGAGAAGTCCCCCTCCTGATCTATGATGCACGACAGAAAGAAGTCAAGGTCCTTTGCGGCCTGGGATCTGCGCCGCTGGATCCGCAGGCAATTGAATGGTTTTACGAGCACGGAATTCCGGCAAACGGCAGCATGAAATCTGCTCCTGTTCCAGGAGCCATCGACCTCATTGTGACCGTCTTGCGTTTGTACGGAACGATGTCTTTTTCGCAAGTCGTCGCCCCGACTCTGAAACTCCTCGACGCGGGTCAGCCGCCATGGCATCGCGATCTGGCGGTGACACTCCGCAAGTTGACCGAGATCGAACGGGCTACCGAGGGGACACGGGAGGAGAAGTTGGTCGCCGCCCGTGACCGATTTTATAAGGGTGACATCGCCGATGAGTTAGATCGTTGGTACCGTGAGACGGGTGCGTTCTTGCGAAAACGCGATCTCGCGGCGCATACCACGCGGGTGGAAGATCCGGTGTCGGTGCGCTACCGCGGCTATACGGTGTACAAGTGTGGGCCGTGGACGCAGGGACCGTACCTCTGCCAGAGCTTGCGACTGTTGGAGGGTTTTCCGTTGCGCAAACTCGGGCACGTCTCCAGCGCGTACGTACATACGGTCACCGAAGCGATGAAGCTAGCGCTGGCCGATCGCGATGAGTACTATGGAGATCCGCGATTTGCCGACGTTCCCTTGAAACAGCTCTTCTCGGACGAGTACACCGGTTTGCGTCGGGCGCTGATCGAGGGCGACCGGGCGTCGCATCTCCGGCGACCTGGTGATCCCCGCAAGTTGCGAGCCCTGTTGGGTGAAGACCGCGAGTCAGATGAATGCACCGACATCCCGGTCCAGGACACGACTACCTGCGTCGTGGCCGATCGTTGGGGAAACGTTGTGGCGGCCACACCGAGCTGTAATCTTGTCGGCAATCAGCCGGGCCCNTCGGGGATTACGCAGGGAAATCGAGTGCGCAGTTTGAACACGATGCGCGGCCATCCCAATNGTGTACAGGCGGGCAAACGGCCACGGATTACGTTGACTCCCACGTTGGTCACAAGAGAGGGAAAACCCGTGCTTGCGATCAGCGTGGCGGGTGGAGATTTGCAGGATCAGACGACGCTCAACCTGGTGTTGAATCACGTCGACTTTGGGATGCTTCCCGAACAGGCGGTTACGGCGCCGCGATTTAACACATCGCATCATCAGAATTCGTTTAATCCGGATCCGGACCGGCGGCGGGCTTTTGTCGGTGCGGGCACGCTACGCGTCAACGAAACGATCGCGCGCGAGGTGCGCGAGGAGTTGGACCGCCGCGGCCATCGCGTCCGTACAACAGCGGGCCCCATCGCGAATCCGGTGATGATCTACATCGACCCACAAACACTAGTGATCCATGCCGCGGGCGATCCCCAGGCCGGNCGTCACGCGGCCGCTCTCCCCTAAACGATCGGTAAAGGCTCGGAGTGGGTGGGGTTTCCTGCGTTGGTCGCAGTTGGGTCTTCGGTCGAGTGAGTTTGGAGAGGTTTGAATACCGTGACGTCCGTTCCGTCGCAGTTCGGGTGAATCGCATGTTTGAACGCCGTTCCCTGAAGCTTCCGATCGCGCTGGGCGTCACGATGATTGTGATGGTCGTGGCGTTGATTGTTGGCTGGGTGTTGTTGACGGTGTTCGGGGCCTTGCGGGAGAGCAACCGGGCCGCTCTCTACTGGACACTGCTTAGTGTCGGGGCGTCGGTGCTCGCCGCGGTGCTCGTCGGCGTCGTCATGTATTTGACCCTTTCGATCAAGGCCATCAACCTCAATCGCCGGCAGTCTAATTTTATCGACAGCGTGACGCACGAGTTGAAATCGCCCATTGCGTCCTTGAAACTCTATTTGCAGACGTTGACTTTGCGCCAGATCGATGACGTGGAACGCCGTAACTTTCATCGGTTCATGCTCGACGACGTNGAGCGACTGGACCGTTTGATCAATCATCTGCTCGACGCGGGCAGCGTCGAGCGGCGCGCATTAGGGGANGAAGACGAGGAGGTCGACCTACTACCGCTGTTGGGTGCCTGTGCCGACGCGGTGTGCGTGCGCTACCGTGTCGAGCCGAGCGTGGTGACCCGGGAAATGTCCTCTTGCTGGGTGCTGGCGCGGCGCGTTGATCTAGANATGGTGTTCCGCAACCTGATCGACAATGCGGTGAAGTACGGGGGGGATCCGCCGCAGGTACACCTGCATGCAGAGTGCGTCGGTGGAACCGCAATCGTACGGGTTATCGACAACGGTCCAGGGATTCCGAGGTCGCAGCGAGGCCGTATCTTCGCGCGTTTTGTGCGACTCGGTCAGGAACTGGAACGCGACACAACGGGTACGGGGCTCGGTCTCCATATCGTGCGTACGCTGGTCCACCGCTGGCGCGGGACAGTCCGAGTTTGCGATCGCGAAGAAGGACCGGGAACGGTGTTCGAGGTGCACTGGCCGGCGCTTTCGCGATCGGCTNTCGCCGAGCCTGCCGAGCAGCGCAGGATGTCCGCCGGAGAAGAAGTGGTTGAAGCATGACCGATCGGCAACATATTCTGGTCGTCGAAGACGAGGAACATTTGGCGATTGGTATTAAGTTCAATCTGGAGGCCGANGGTTACNAGGTGACGACGTTGAGTGAAGGAGCTTCGGTGGTGCAACTGGTCCAGGATCAGGATCCGGCGGTCGATCTCGTGATCCTCGACATCATGCTACCGGGGATGAGTGGTTACACGGTCTGTCAGATGCTCAGAGACGCGGGGAGAGATACTCCGGTCCTGTTGCTCAGCGCCCGCACGCTACCCGAAGACCGAGCCCGCGGATTTGATGCGGGCGCCAATCAATATTTGACGAAGCCGTTTGAGCTTGAGGAGCTGCTCAGTCGCGTCAAGAATCTGTTGAAATTGCCGCACCGGATACCAGCCGATCGAGAGGCGATTCGTCGCATACGATTCGGGAACACCGAGGTCGATTTTGCGACCTTCGAAGCGACCGTCGGTGGTCTGCAGGTTCGCTTGACTACCCAGGAGATCAAACTGCTGAAGTACTTTGTCGAAAACGAAGGCCGCGTCATTCCCCGGTCAGAGTTNCTGGAGAAAATCTGGGGGATGCCGGGGCACATCAGCACCCGCGCCCCGGATCAGTTCATCCGCCGTCTGCGCAAAACGTTTGAACCGGATCCGTCGCGACCGCAGTACTTTCTCACGATCCGTGACGGCGGGTACCGGTTTGTGTCACAGGCGGACGCCGATTGATCGCNGCCACCGCCGGTGTCGCGCTGTCCGNCGACTTTCNCGTCGGACTCTGTTCAATAATACCCACCAGCGGATCCACTCTTGGATCACCGCTGTTGACCACCTGACAGCGTCCCACCGACAGGCCGGCACCCGACAATTTCGTGATCTTTACCGCGGCCTCATCAANAGGCGTTACGGCACATTCTCGAGTACCGGCGGTGATTACCCATCGTTGAAGGTGTTGATTGATCANTCCGGTCCGGGATCGCGGCGCTCACGGATCCAGTCNGTGTGAAANGTTCCGTCGCGGTCGGTGCGGCGGTAGGTGTGGGCGCCAAAATAGTCGCGTTGCGCTTGCAGCAGATTGGCCGGGAGTCGTTCCAGGCGATAGCTGTCGTAGTAGGCCAAAGCTGCTCCGAACGCAGGTACCGGTAGTCCCATCTGATTGGCAGCGGAGATCACTTTTCGCCAACTCGCTTGNGCCCCGTGTACGACNTTTGTGAAGTAGGGGTACAGGAGCAGATTCTCGAGGTCGCTGTGGGCATCGAAGGCCTCTTTGATGCGGTCTAGAAACTGGGCGCGGATGATACAACCACCGCGCCACAGCAACGCGCAATCGCCGTAATTCAGAGGCCAGTCATACNCGCGCGCGGCGGCTTGCAGCTGGACGAATCCCTGGGCATAGCTGCAGATCTTTGAGGCGTACAAGGCGACGCGGATGGCCTCGATCCACTCTTCCCGGTCGCCCGGATCGATCGCTGGGGAGTCGAGCGAGGGGCCTTNGAGGCGCTCACTCGCTCGACTTCGGGCGGCTTTTTGGGCCGACAGACTGCGGGCGTAAACGGCCGTCGTGACGAGGGTACTGGGAACTCCAAGATCGAGTGCCAGTTGGCTCATCCATTTTCCCGTGCCCTTGGCGCCCGCCGCATCCAGAATGCGATCGATCAAATACCCGTCGGTCTCGGGGTCGCGTACACTGAAGATGTCGCGTGTGATCTCGATCAAGTAGCTCTGTAGTTCGCCACGATTCCAGGTGGCGAATACGTCGTAAATCTCGTCGTTGGTTAGGCCGATGGCGCGCTCGAGCATCAAATAGGCTTCACAGATCAACTGCATATCGCCGTACTCGATGCCATTGTGGACCATTTTCACGTAGTGCCCTGCACCGCGCGGGCCGACCCATTCGCAGCAGGGAATATCGTCCTGGGGCCCCACCTTGGCGGAGATCGTCTGAAACAGGTCTTTGACCACAGGCCAGGCGGCGGCGCTACCACCGGGCATGATGCTGGGACCGAAACGGGCGCCCTCTTCGCCGCCCGATACACCCGTGCCGACAAACAATAGGTTCTTGGACTCGACGAGACGGGTTCGCCGTTCGGTATCTCGAAAGTGTGTGTTGCCCCCATCGATGATGACATCACCCGGTTCAAGCACGCCGAGAAGTTGGTCGATCACGGCGTCCGTGGGCGACAGATCGGGGTAGAGCTGATCGGCGACCGCGGGGACGGCATCTCCCGATTTGATCATCAACATCACCACCCGCGGCGTTTTCAGCTGTGCCGCGAGCGTCTGAAGCGTCTCGACGCCCACAATCTGGCGCCCTTGGCACTGAGGCTGGGCAAGGAATTCGTCGGTCTTGCTCTGGGTGCGGTTGTAGACGGCCACCCGGTAACCGTGATCTTCCATGTTGAGCACCAGGTTTTGGCCCATTACCGCCAATCCCATCAGCCCGATATCGCACGACTGAGTCATCGGTTCCTCGTCTATTGGTGAGAGTCAATGGGGGGGACAGATTCTATTGCGTGACCGGCCACGGTGGCTGCTCGGGTAGCGTTGCCTCAAATTCCTCGAGCAGCGCATGTTGATACGCTCCGGCAAAGGAACCATCTAGAAATTGGTCGATTCCGTCTTCGAGGAGTCGTTGCCAACTGGCCTCTTCGGCGCCCGGATTGATGGGGAAAAACAGACAGTGGTTTGCTTCGGCCGCACGGAAATCACCGGGCGCATCGCCGATCATCAGCACGCGGTCTGGATCGTACTTCGCCGCGTTGGTCAAAGTCTGCTTCTTGGTTCCCGTTTCCTGGCCACAAATGGCCTCTACAAACCCGTCGATCCCGTGTTCAGACCACTCGGCCCGTAGCGCATCGTTGGGTGTTGCGGAGCAGACGATCTGATCGGCCCGCTCGCTGAGCTTTTCCAGACATTCCCGGACACCCGGAAAGGGAGGTACGCCGCGTACGACCTGAGCCACCGTTTCGTTGACCTTCTCGGACCAGGACAGCGCTTGTTTGAGAGCCGGGTCACCCGTTTGTTGCACCCGGATTTGGAGTGCTGGATTGCCCAGTTTGGATTCCGTCTGGATCCACTCGACGAGCGCCGAGGGAATCTCGATCTGGACATTGCGGTCCGCCACAGCGGGTCGTCTCTGCAGCCACTGAAGCGTCTCGACGAGCGCGGGAAAACGATTGATGCCACGACTCTTTGAATACAAATTGACGAATTCGGCGGCTTCGCGAGCGTACTTACTCACAGCTTGTAGGTTGTAGTAGTTGATTGTCTGCGGAATAAAACACTCTTTGTGCTTCAATTCCATGGTGTCAAACGCACAGCCGTCCGAATCGATGGCGACTAGAAAATCGCGTTGCCGAACGATTTCAAACATGATGTAAACCATTCACAGACGAATAGGTACCAAGCATCGGGCCGGGGGAGTGTTCGCGCATCATCGACGATCGGCTTGTGGCGTGTAACTCTGCAGTCGTTGATCTGCATAACGCGGCGCAAGCTGGGCCAGTCGTTGCCGACCATCGATCATCGGGAGACTGAGCATGCCTGCGCCGACAAGTGGCTGGGCGTAACGCAGAAACGCATCGGTGACGTCGTACCCCGAGTCGGCGATCCAGTCGGCGGGAAAACAGCGTTCGCTATTGGCCACATCCGCCAATGGTACTTTGTCGTAACGGATTCCGTATGCCGGTCCTGGTTGACGTAACAGCGTCGCCATGTGGCCCGTCTCCCCCGCAGCTGCTAGGTGCGCCGCCGTCTGACCCGCCCGATAGGCTTCTTCCAGGTCGACCGTGGAAGCGTACGCGATCGAGTGCCGTTGGTCGGTACCGGGGACATTGCCCCGGGCCGAACCGCGTGTCGCCAGGCCTCGCTGGTTTAGGTAGTTCACGACCCGTTGAGCTACCGTGATCTCACTCGAGCTGAATTGGGTGTGTCCAAAGGAGTCTTTCCTTTCGCCGATCTGTCCCACGTCGAATCCTTCGCTGATGACGACGATGCAACGGCCATCGCGACGCAATTGGTCGTTGACGTTGTCGGCTAGTTGTTCCAGCGTGCACGGGCTTTCGGCCAGGTAAATTTGCAGTGGCAATGTGCGATTGGGGTCGGCCAGTCGAGCTGCCGCGGGAATGTAACCAATCCGCCGTCCCATCGCTTGCAGTACGAGCACCGGGTCTGCCGGGCTCGACCCCAGGTTCTCTTCGTTTGCATTTTGCACCGCGTGCATCCAATACTTGGCGGTCGACCCATAACCGGGTGTGTGATCGATCAACTTGAATTCACTGTCGCCGACGTCGTTGTCGATCGTCTTGGGACCCCCGATACCGACCAGAGGCATCCCTCGCTGATGGGCCAGTTGGGCAATCTTGTTCACCGTGTCCATCGAATCGTTGCCGCCGATGTAAACAAGATATCCGATGTCGTGCGCGCGAAATACTTCCAGACAGCGATCGAAGTCTTCGTGCTGATCGGGCTTGAGTTTGTACCGGCAGGTACCGATCGACCCCGCCGCCGGCGTGTAGCGTAGCAATGAGATTTCTTCGCGATCCTGCGCCGAGAGATCGAGGAGTTCTTCTTTCAACACACCTTCGATGCCGTGCCGCGCGCCGTAGACTGTGCCAATCGCATCCAGGTTCCGGCAGGCCTCGATGAGTCCTCGCAGTGTGTTATTGATGACGGGGCTGGGACCACCGCTCTGGGCGACGATGAGGTTCTTTGCTAGGGCCATCGATCGCCAGAAGGTAACAGGGTGGGAAGGGGCTGGACATCGCAGCAGGAATTTTAGCGACGCCCTGGAGAGCCTTCAATGTAGGGCGCGAACGATGACGGGTGTGTTGGGTTACGGGCTCGTCGCGGAGTTGCCTGTCTCCGGCTGCGACACCGGGCTCATGGCGTGCTCCGAGCCACGTCGTCGGAGGTGCTGTACAGGTGGTGCGTTTCCACGTATTTTTCGACCGCGCGCGGCGTACGAAAGCGAACGCTGCGACCGGTGGAAAATCGTTCCCGTAGGTCCGTGCTGCTCAATTCGATAAGGGGCATTTCAACCTGGAATTGGCGCATTTCGGCAATCCGCTGAGGGCTGGCGATGGAGTCCAAGAGGTTGAAATCGAGTTCTGCCGAACCGACCCTGCGGACCGCGACCGGTAGCGCCAGTTCACAGATGCGTTGTGGTTCGCGCCAACGGGGAAGGTCTGCGAGCGAATCGGCACCCATCAGAAAAAACAGATCGGTATCGGGATGAGCGTCGCGCAGCGCCGACAGGGTCTCCCAGGTGTAACTGATTCCGCCGCGGTCGAGTTCCAGGGTCGAGACATCCAGGCTGCGTTGGCCGCTGATGGCCAGCTGCAACATTTCAACGCGTTGGCTGCCCGGCGTCAGAGTGCGCTGTTGCTTGTGCGGCGGGAGCGCCGCCGGTACGAACCACACTTGATCCAAACGACACTGTTCGAGACAGACTTCCGCCAACAGGAGATGCCCCAGGTGCACTGGATCGAAGGTCCCGCCAAAGATGCCCAGTCGCATGCCAGTCTCGTCTCTGCTGAAGAGACGCCCGGTGGTGAAGTCCCGTCGATCGGTACCCTCGTGGAACCCGACCACGGTGTCTGCAACACGGTGTCGCCCGCTTACCGCGGGGTTGCGATGGAACGTGCTATGCGGTCAACGCTTTGTGGGCGGCGGCGACCACCGCTGACGTGGTGATCCCAAAGTGCTCATACAATGCTTGATATTTCCCCGAGGCTCCGAACGATGCCATTCCGACGAATTGGCCGTCCCGGCCCAGGTAGCGGTCCCAGCCTTGGCGGATACCCGCTTCCACTCCGACGCGCGCAGTGACCGCCTGGGGCAACACCGTTTCGCGGTATGCAGAATCCTGATCTTCGAATAGTTCCCAGCACGGCAGACTGACCACCCGCGCTGCGATCCCGGAAGTTACCAGTTCGCGATGTGCTGCGACACACAACGACAGTTCGCTTCCACTGCCGACGAGGATGATTTGTGGGGCTCCGTGCGGCGCATCGACCAGCACGTAACCGCCACGCGCCACACCGTCTGCGGAAGCCATCTGGCCGCGATCGAGTGTGGGAACGGCTTGCCGTGTGAGGACCAGAGCGGCCGGCCGCTGATTCTGTCCAACCAACACGCGGTAGGCCGCGGCGACTTCGTTTGCATCCCCCGGTCGCATGACCAGCAAATCGGGAATGGCGCGACAGGCCGCCAGATGTTCCACAGGCTGATGTGTCGGCCCATCTTCACCCAGGCCAATCGAATCGTGCGTGAGGATATAGAGGACGCCACGCCGCATCATGCTGGCGAGCCGTATGGCGGGCCGCATGTAGTCGGTGAAACAAAAGAAAGTTCCCGCATAGGGCCGCAGGTGGCAGAGCGACATACCGTTGCAGGCGGCCGCCATGGCGTGCTCTCGGACACCAAAGTGAAAGTTACGTCCACCGTAGTCCGACTCCGAAAACTCACCCGCTTGATCACCCGTCAGAGTCGTGTTGTTGGAAGGGGCCAGATCTGCCGATCCTCCCAACATCCACGGGACACGAGCAGCGATCTGGTTTAGCACCTGACCGGATGAAGCGCGGGTGGCCAGCCCTTTATCGTCGGTCGGAAAGGTAGCGATCTCGGCATCCCATCCGGCGGGCAACTCTCCGCTCCACATCGTCTTGAGCTCTTGGGCGAGATCCGGATGGCTGTTGGCGTACTGGCCAAACCGGTCTCGCCAGTCACTGTGAGCGGCACCCCCACGGCTACCGATTTCGCGACTAAAGTGCTCGCGGACCCCCTCGGGAACGAAGAAAGGATCGTCTGGGGGCCAACCGTATGCCTGTTTCGTCAACAGAACCTCTTCTTCTCCCAGCGGCGCGCCGTGCGCAGCTGCGGTGCCCGCTTTGTGCGGCGAGCCCCAGGCGATCACGCTTCGTACCACGACGAGCGTTGGGCGGTCGTCGGTTTCTCGAAAAGTCTGCACCGCCGCTTGCAGGCTCGCTAAATCGTTCGCATCTTCGACGAGGACCGTGTTCCAGCCGAGCGACCGAAACCGTGCGGGGATGTCCTCGCTGAATGCCAGGTCGGTGTTTCCCTCAATCGTGATCCGATTGTCGTCGTAAAACCAACACAGGTTGGAGAGTTTGAGGTGGCCGGCCAGCGAGGCGGCCTCGGCACCGATTCCCTCCATGAGATCGCCGTCGGACGCCACGACGTAAACATCAAAATCAAAGAGCTCAAATCCTGGACGCGCGTAGTGCGCGGATAGCCACCGGGAAGAGAGCGCCATGCCGACACTGGTCGCGATGCCTTGTCCGAGCGGACCGGTAGTGGTCTCGATTCCCGCGACTTCTCCCCATTCCGGATGCCCTGCGCAAGGGGTGCCCAATTGGCGAAACTGGCGCAAGTCAGCCAGCGAGACGGCCGGGTCGGTTCCCGGTTTGCCGTCGGCATCGAGCCGTTTCACACCGGCCAGGTGTAGCATCGAATACAACAACATCGACGCGTGACCGCACGAGAGTACAAATCGATCGCGGGCGGGCCAGGATGGGTCGGATGGGTCAAACTTAAGCGCGTGATTCCAGATCGTGTAAGCCAGCGGCGCCAGCGCCATCGGAGTTCCCGGGTGTCCCGAGTTGGCTGCTTGGACACCATCCATGGAGAGTGTCCGGATCGCGTTGATACTGAGTTGCGATAGGTCCGCAGAGGAGGTCGACATCTTGACCGGCTGGATCTGAAGTAGAAAAAAAAGAAGTGATCCAGTTTACTGCGCTGTGGCGGTCGGAGCATAGTGGACTGGTGTAGATGACCCGCGCTGCATCACCCCATCGATTACCTCCAGAGGTGGTGTCGATTCCGTGATCAGGCGTCCAACGCCTGGTCGAGATCCGCTTGCAGATCTTCAATGTCTTCCAGCCCGACGGAGAGTCGAATGAGGCTGTCGGTAATCCCGTGTGTCTCGCGGTCGATAGCGTCGTAGCTGGCGTGCGACATTGTCGCTGGCTGTTCGATCAGTGACTCGACGGCGCCCAGGCTGACGGCCAATTGAAACAACTGAGTGGCCTCGGCGACCCGTTTGGTTTTGGCCAGATCGCCGGCAACTTCAAAAGTTAGCATGGCACCAAATTGCCCCTGCATTTGGGACCTCGCCAACTCGTGGCCCGGGTGATCGGGCAAGCCCGGGTAGAGGACGCGTGCGATGCGCGCGTCGCGTGAGAGCCAGTCGGCCAATTTCTGGGCCGTGCGGCACTGTTCGCGCACGCGCAGTTGGAGGGTCTTGATGCCGCGGCTCAGCAGAAATGACTCGAACGGACTCAACACGGCACCCGACGCATTTTGTAGAAAGTAAAGTCGGTCATAGAGTTCTTGGGTGCCTGCGATCAAAGCGCCGGCGAGCAGATCGCTGTGGCCCCCCAAGTACTTCGTCGCGGAGTGCATGACCAGATCAGCGCCCAGTTCCAGCGGTCGCGTCAACACCGGAGTGGCGAACGTGTTGTCAACCGCTAACAACGCACCGTGTTGGTGCGCCAGTTCCGCGCAGGCGGAAACGTCGGTGATTGACATCAACGGATTGCCGGGGGTCTCGATCCAGAGCAATTTNGTGGCCGGAGTGATCGCCCGTTTGAGCGCTTCCAGCTGAGTGCTGTCCGCTAGTGAAACGCCGATTCCGCTGCGGCGGACGACGTGCTCAAGGAGCCGATAGGTTCCCCCGTAGATATCGGTGCCAGCCAGCAAGTGGTCTCCTTCGCCGAGGAGCATCGAGGCACAATGGGTGGCGGACATGCCCGAGGTAAACGCCAGCGCCGCCACCCCGCCTTCGAGTGACGCCAGTGTCTGTTCGAGGTTGTTCCGCGTCGGATTTCCACTGCGTGAATAGTCAAACTCTCCCCATTCACCGGCGCCCGGTTGGACGAACGTGCTCGTCAGGTGCAGCGGTGGAACAACCGCCCCGGTTTGGGGATCTCGTTGATTGCCGACGTGGATGGCGCGCGTGCGGAACTTCATGCGTTGAACGCCTGCGCGAGATCGCGGATCAGATCCTCCGAATCTTCCACGCCACACGCCAACCGGATCATGTTGTCGGGGATACCGAATTGGCGGCGTTCCTCCGGTGTACATTCGTAGTAGCTCATGACCAGCGGCTGTTCGATCAGGGACTCGACGCCTCCCAGGCTGGGGGCGATCCGCGGNACCGTCACGGNATCCACGATCTGGGCGGTCTGTTTCCAGTCCGCCTGCTTGACTAGAAATGTCACGAGGCCACCAAACCCACGCATCGTGTTTTGAGCAATCGCGTGGTCACGGTGTGACGGCAGTCCCGGGTAATAGACTTTTTCGACGCGTGGGTGGGATTCAAGAAACTCCGCCACAGCCTGTCCGTTTTGATTGTGCCGTTCCATCCGCAAGGCAAATGTCTTCAAGCCTCGTTGCAGCAGATAGATGTTGTGTGCAGAGTTGACGGAACCCATGATGCCCCGCAGGTTACGAATGCTCTCGAGTTGTTCGTGCGACCCAACAATCACGCCTGCCAACAGATCGTTATGGCCGGCCAGGTATTTGGTCACCGAATGCAGCACGTAGTCGATACCCTGCTCTAAAGGCCGCATGTTGTAAGGCGTTGCCAGCGTCGCGTCGATTAACGTCTCCACGGCGTGGCGTTTGCCGATCTGAGCGAATCGCTCGAGATCGACAATGCTCANGTGAGGATTCGTTGGCGATTCACTCACCAGCAATCGCGTGTTGGCGTTGATGGCAGCTTCCATCGCGTCGTAATCGCACGCGGTGACCTGACGGGTTACGACACCAAACCGCGCCAGGTGTTTGGTGCAGAATTCTCGGCTGCGATGGTAACACTCGTCGAAGAAGACAACTTCGTCGCCGGCGTTCAATTTTGTCATGAACAGGCCGACGATGGCGGCCATTCCACTGGCAAAGAGCACGGCTTCCTNGCCTCCTTCCAGCGAGGCCAGTTTTTGTTCGACGACTTTTTCCCCCGGATTTCCGTAACGGCCGTATTCTTCACGGGGTTGTTTTTCTTCGATGTAGTCGATCACCGCCTGGGTGTCGTGAAAGGTGAAGGTGGAAGCGCAGACGATTGGATCGGTGATCGAATCTGCCAGCTTCTGTCTCGCCTCGCCGCCGTGGATCGACAGTGTCGAGGTTGCCCGGTTGGCAGTTACGGTTTCGACNAGCGAATTTCGGTTCATAATCAAGGCTCCACGTGAACAGGTGGGTGGGATTCGCGAAGCCGAAAAAAAAACGCCACGTTGCCGACAGTGATGTCGGTCCTACGCGGCGCTTGACTCTCGAAAGCGGTATCAATCGCGACGATTTCAGGAGGCGGTGCCAGTCGCGGTTGATGGCTCTTTAGCAGTGTCAGGCTGCAAGCGGCCGCAAATCCCTATACCACCCATCGTAGACTGGGTGTGGCGGCAGAACAAGACGCAATCATCCGGAAGTTGCCCGAGTGTAGATTTCGCCGTTTCCTGCCCGCGTTAATCGTTACGGTTTCCCGAAACAGTACATATGCCCGTTGGTGCGAAGATAGACGTTTCCGTCGACTAGGGCGGGGGTTCCGTAAACATCCTCCTGCAGATCGACTCGGTGCAAGATCTGACAACTTCGATCGGCGGAAACCACGGTCAGGCCCCCTCGCTGATCGACGAGGTAAATCTTACCGTCGCCGGTAACGGGAGAACTGTAATAAGATCCGTTGGCCTGCAAACGCTTCGTTCTGACGCGTTTGCCTGTTTTTGAGTCGAGGCAGCTGAGGATGCCACCGTCCTTGATCGTGAACACGCAATCGTTCGTCTCTAAGGGAGAGGCGCAGAACGGCACAAATCGCCGATATTCCCAGACGACGTGGCTCTGAGTAACATCTCCCCGACCACCGGGTCTAATTTTCAAGACCTTGTTTTCTGCCCGATCAAATAGCTCGCGATAGTATTCGTACTCGCTCTTGGTGATCGAACCTGTTTTATCTCGATCGACTTGCGAGAAACGTGGCAGTAGAGGACTCTCTTCGGCGAGTTCATCTTCTTCTAACGAGCCGTTTTGGTTGGCGTCGCGCTGTGGTGCGACTTCGCCAAAAGGGGCCACGGAGATCCGTCCTTCGAGATCGCCGCCGCCGGCCCAGCCGGCAACGACCAGGTGGTTGTCGGCGGCGACGACCGGTGTCATGCAGACCGCGCGCGAAAGACCACGAACGGTCCACATTTCTTTCCCGGTAGCCAGATCGTAGCCCACGACGCGCATCGTGGCTGCGATCACAATCTGTTGGTGCCCCTCGTGCTCCCAGAGTACGGGGCTACAGTAGTTGCGGGGGAATTCTCCGCGGTCGGTTTTCCAGACCGTTTCGCCAGTTCGTTTGTCGACCGCCAGCAGGAACGAGTCGGTGTCATGGTCTTGGCAGAGAATGACGAGGGTACCGACGATCACGGGCGAGGTCCCGGCACCAAAGTCATTGTTGAATGGCCCCATCGCCCGTTTCCAGATTAGATTGCCGTCCAAATCGTAACAATACAGCCCGCTCGATCCGAAAAAGCTGATCACGCGCTCGCCATCGGTGGCCGGGGTACACTGGGCATGGCTCCCGATGCGGTGGATGTCTTCGAGTTTTGTGGCAGCGGCCTGGGCTTCCCAGAGGAGCTTCCCGGAGCGGCGGTCTAACNCGAGCGTGACCAGTTTTCCCTCCCGAACAGCAGACAGAAAAATACGTTCCTCGGTCAGAATCGGCGACGCGTGTCCCGCTGGCAGCGCGACTTTCCAGAGGACGTTTTGGTCGGGGCCTATTTCTGTGGGCAGGGGTTTTTCTGAGGAATAGTGTCCGGCGCCGCGGATCCCGCGAAACTGTGGCCAGGAGTCTCCCGCGGCAGGAACCGACAGCGTGAGGCAGGCCCCGAGGCATCCGCAAAGGGAGAGGAAGCGCGACATTGCAAGATCTCCAGGGGTGTGGCAGGAACAGGAAATACGGCGAGTGCAGCTGCCGGTGCCCCGACAGCCTAGTGCGAACGCGACTCATTTTCCAGGCCCGCCCGTCGATCCTAGCGATGGCTCAAGTCGGCCAGGCGTTCCAGAAGCTGGCGACTCGAACCGTCGTCGATCGCCTGTTCCGCTCTCCGCGCGGCTTCGTGCAGATCCGCGCAGCTCCCCGTGGTCCAGATCGCGGCAGCGGCGTTCACGACGACGATTTCGCGAGCCGGACCGGTCTCCCCAGCGAGAATCGAACGGATGATTGCCGCGCTGCTGTTTGGATCGGTCGCCTCCAGCGTACTCAACTCCTGGCGCTCAAAACCGAAGTCCTGGGGAAGCCAACTGGTTTCGCTCAGGTGATCTCCCTCGACCAGGGTGAGGTGGGTTTGACCCCCGAGTGTCACTTCGTCCAGACCGTCGGCTCCGCAGACCACGATTGCTCTGCGGGTACCGAGTTTGGCGAGGGCGGCAGCCAGCAGAGAACGCAACTCGGGGCGGCCTACACCCAGCAACTGGAACCCGGCGCCCGCNGGATTGGCGAGCGGGCCCAACAGATTGAAAATCGTCGGAACCGCGAGTTTACGGCGCACCGCGGCGACGTGTTTCATCGCCGGATGAAGCTGCGGAGCGAAACAGAATCCGATGCCCAATTCATCGAGGCATCGCTCGACCAGCCGTACGGGGGCTTCGATATTGACCCCCAAGGCGGCCAACACGTCGGCCGATCCGGTACGGCTGCTGATCTTGCGGTTGCCATGCTTGGCGACGGGGACGCCGGCAGCCGCGGTCACCAGGGCCGCAGCCGTACTGATGTTGAAAGTGCCCGCGCCATCACCGCCGGTGCCGCAGGTGTCGACCAGGTTTTCCCGGTGAGTACGAATCGGGGTCATGTGCTGGCGCATGGCGCTGGCGGCCCCGGCCACCTCGGCAACCGACTCTCCCTTGGCACGGAGTGCCGTCAGCAACAATCCGATTTGTTCATCGGCCCAGGTTCCGCGCATGATCTCATCGATGACACCGGCCATTTCTTCTTGTCCGAGATCCTCGCCGGCGGACACGCGTCCCAGTAATGTGTGGCTCACAGTATTGCCCTTTAGCGGGATTGCCCTTTAGGGGAATCACTCAACGGGGGAGTCCAGTTGCTCGCCGGGTGATTCTAGCAGGACGACTCGTGGCGGGCGAATCACGGCCTCGACAGCAGCGCCGTGTCACGCTGCGCCGTGTCACGCTGCGCCGCCGGGGTGTTGGCTCACGCTCCGCTCACGGGACCATGAGGACAGTGGGTGCAGCGACGAACGGCTTGTAGCGACCCGTGACTAAATCGCCTCGCTGCCCCGTTCTCCGGTGCGGATTCGTACACAGTCTTCCAGCGGCAACACGAAGATCTTGCCATCTCCAATTTCGCCCGTTTCCCCCGTGCGACCACCCTTCAGGATGGCGGCGATGGTCGGTTCGACGAATTCTTCATTGACCGCAATCTGTAATTGGACCTTGCGCCGCAAATTGATNGTGACTTCGTTGCCGCGATAGACCTCCGTTTGCCCTTTTTGCCGACCGAATCCCTGGCAGTCCATTACGGTCAGGCGAACCACTTCGACTTCGGTCAGGGCTTCCTTGACCGCTTCGAGTTTCGTGGGCTGGATGATGGCGACGATCAATTTCATGGTTTCGATCTCCGTACACCGCGTGAATCTATCCCGGTCGGGGAGATGTCACAAGACGACCCGGGGTGGCCGGCAGGGCTCGCGGACCAGGTGCGGTTGGGACCCATACGGNTCGTTGCACAGACGAATTGAAACACACCCTACGCGTGAACCGCCCGGTACTGAGACCGCCGCATCACGCTGCCGCGTCGATGCCTGCCCGCCGCTCCTTGTTGCGCAACGAATATACCCCAGCTCGAACAGGTGAGGCGGACACCNGTTCGAGCCATGATGGGGCACACAGTTGGGCTCGCATGGAGTCGCAAGTTAGCACAACGAAGTGCGAATCCGGAAACTCGGCCGAACGGACAGCGCGTCCTATTGCGGTGACGCCTCGCCTGGAGACGGGGCGGAGTCGNGCGGTNCCCCGGGTAGTGATTGGCAGTAGACGACCCATCGGTCCACCGTTTCCGGACGCTGCCAGGCGAGATAGAGGGGAGTCAAGCAAATTGCGTGCCAGATTGGGTTCTACGGAGAGAACGGATTGCGGAGGTTTCTTCCCCGAACACCTTTATGCGGCAGGAAAATCCGTGTATCGAAGCATTCTGCGGATCGGTTTGCTCGGCGTGGTTTCGCATCCTGGTGCATGCATCGCGGGCATTCAGCGTCGCTTTGTTAGGCAGGCCGCAGGCCGCTGGATGCCCAGGTGACGGGATAGGTTTCCTCGATTGGCNGGCATCACGGGGTACGCTCGGGTTACTTCACGGCGCTCGATTCCCGCTGCGGCGCACGGCCTTCCACATGGCTGGCGGCAATTGCCAGCCCGCTCGAGGGGGGTTAAGGTGAAACGCTGTACCGGCTGGCAACTTGTCGGGATCGGCGCGTCTCGGGGGCTGCTGTCGCCGAAGCGTCAGTTGACCCGCCCCGATCAACGACCGTTCGCGAAGACGCCCATGCGAGACGTGATTCGAAAACTAACCCAACTGAAACCGGGCCGGGACTCCGCCGCCTACTGCCGCTTGGTGGAGACCCGCGGGTCGACCCCGCAAAAAGCCGGCGCGATGATGCTGGTCTACCCCGATGGTGGACAGGAGGGAACGCTGGGAGGGGGGTGCGTGGAGGCGGAAGTCAAACGCCGCGCCCTTCATGTGCTACAGACTGGTTGTGCAGAAGTCCAGTCGTTCCAACTGGACAGTGACTACGGCTGGGATGATGGACTGATCTGCGGCGGACGGATGCAGATCCTGATTGAGCCACTGGGAAGCGAGTCTGCGGAGTATTTTGGTTGCCTGGGGTACTTGGTCGAGCAGGGAGTCGGTCTGACTGAGGCGATCGTATTTGATAGCCCGGCGAGTGGCTTGAACGCGCCCCAGAGTTATCTGTTCGATGAGCAATCGCAGTTGCGGGCGACTTTGCACGTGGCCCACGATGCGGTTGAACCGACCGTGGTCCGCGAGCAACTCCGTTCGCTGCGTGACCTTCCCAGGGCTTGGGCGGCTGGGGGGATCGCCTATCTGCCGGTATTGCCACGCTGTCGGTTGTTGGTCGTGGGGGCGGGCCATATTGGCCAGGCCGTAGCTCGGCTCGCGGCGGATCTCGAATTTGACGTGTGGGTGCTCGACGACCGTGATGCACTGGTCACAGAGGATCGGTTTCCAAAGGCGGAGAGACGATTGGTGGGGAACATCGTGGAGATGCTACCGGAAGTAGAAGTTACCTCCGATACGTACTGCGTGATCGTGACCCGCGGCCACAACCACGACGAGCAGGCGCTATTCCATCTGGTCGAGCGCGGCGCTTGCTACGTGGGAATGATCGGTAGCCACCGCAAGATCAAGATGATCTTTGACGACCTGCGAAACGAGGGTATTTCCGCGGCTGCCTTGGAGCGTGTTTTTGCCCCATTAGGGATCGATATTGGATCCAAGACGGTGCCCGAGATTGCCATTAGTATTTGTGCGGAGTTGATAGCGCACCGGAACTGCGGCGGTCAGGTGCCAGGAAGGACTGTGGCACCGCCCGCCCACTGCGGGACGGCGGTTCAGGCGTGATTCGTTGAGCGATCCACCGAGCTGTTCCGATCGGGTGATGTCGTGGTCGATCGATCATTTGCGAGCTATGGAATTGTTCCCGCAGCTGGCTGCAGCCGTCGTATGGGGCGTCCCAAATTGCTACTGGGTTGGCGCGGCGCCACCGTAATCGACACGGTGTTGGACGCCTGGTTGGCCAGTCGGGTGGACGAGGTGGTGGTGGTGGTGCGCCCGCAGGATAAGGCGCTGGCCGCACGTTGCCAGCGCCCCGGCGTAAGCGTACTGGTACCACCCGAAGCGCCGGCCGAGATGAAAATCTCGGTTCAACTCGCGGTGGCGCACCTCAAGCAGGTGAGAATGCCCGCTGCGACCGACGCTTGGCTGCTGGCGCCCGCCGATTTACCGCAGCTTTCCGAGCAGTTGATCGACCATGTGCTGGCAGCATACCAACCCGAGCTGCCGAGAATTGTGGTCCCCCAGGTCCAGGGGCGGCGGGGACACCCGGTGTTGTTTCCCTGGCGGTTGGTGGACGAACTGGATCAGCTAGGACCCGACGAGGGTGTCAGCGCGGTGGTGAAACGGCATCCACCCTTGCAGGTTGACTGGGGGGATGACAGTGGGTTTCAAGACCTTGATACTCCCGAAGACTACCGCCGGTTGGCAGGCCCCTCGGAGAGCCGAGGTGGCGATTAGCGGCGGGTGGTGGGTCGGCCACAAAACGGGTGAGCCGATCNGTCGTGNCTCAAGNCAATCGCCGTTTCCGCTACTTTTCCACGGTCTCCAGAGAACGTACACTCGTACTCGCTCGTGGCCTCTGAGAGGCAAGTCGGCCTATGTGTGTGCGGAATCTAACTATGCCTTGGACCCGTTTGCTGAAAGCCGTCCGGCCCGGAATACCGGGCAAGTTTTCGAGTTACCTGTGGGTTGTCCTCGTATTGCCGGGGTTGGCTGTGACAGGTTGCGGTGGTTGTCAAAATAGCAGCCAAACAGCGCGGCAAAAGCAGAAAACAGAGGCTCAGCAACGCGCCGAAGACGAACAGGAAGCGAAGAAAGACGAATTTGAGTTCGGCAATCCCCAGATGTTACCGGGCGAGTTTCTGGTCCGCCGAAACGCGGTCAAGCCGGGGCACTTTCATACGGTCAGCCAATCGCTGAAAGCAAATCACGCCGACTACCAGGCCGACCTCGTGACCGGTTCGGTCGATCGCTTGGGAAGGCCGCTCACCATCGACAAAACCCGTTTTGCGATGGTGACTTCACGGCCCGCTCCCCTGCCCAAGGGTGTCACCAAGTTCTTTGAGATGATGTTTTTTATCCCGGATCTTTCCCGTTTCGGGAAAGGCCGGCAGGTTTGGTTGGATACCCGTATCCGGAATCGTCGTGGTGGTCGAGAGATCATGCGCAGCACGGAACTGACGACAATCATGGAGGGTTACCAGTACTTTCTCGTGGTGCTGGCGGCGGACCCGAATGAGTATTCGTACGTCAAGACGATGGACACCGTCCTGCCGCCATTCGATGAGTACGGCTCGGATTCCCGAGAGCGACTCTGGTACTACCGGGTTTTTGCACCCAAGATTCAGAACCGTGTTCCGCTNCCGAGTCATCCGTTTTCCTGGACCTGCGTCGCCTATCTGATTTGGGATGGAATCGATCCCAAATTGCTGGCCCCCGATCAGCAAACCGCGCTGTTGGACTGGCTGCATTGGGGCGGTCAGATGGTAGTCAGTGGCCCCGATTCACTCGACTTGTTGCGAGGTAGTTTTCTCGAACCCTTCTTACCGATCGACAAAGTGCGGGCAATCGAACTGATGCCGGAGATGTTCGCCGACATCAATGCCTACTGGTCGATGGAGTACGTCAAGAACAACCAGAAGTTTCACCAGTCACTCGATGTCTTGCCGGAGAATCCGCTGGTTGGCGTACAGATGCGGTTGCGGACGCCACAGGACTCCTTTCTGTTCCGTACCGGACAGCTTGCGGCGGAGCGTCGGGTGGGGCGCGGACGTGTGGTCGTCACCGGGTTTTCACTCGCGGATCGCAAGATCGTCTCGTGGCCAGGCTATGACGGATTCGTCAATAACTGCCTCTTTCGCCGTCCGCGAAGGGAATTTCGTCAGAGCGCGACGCTCGGTGCGACCGATGTATCCTGGCGCGATCTACCGGGTCACGAGCGAGATTCGCGCACGACGTCGGGAGTGCGTTACTTTACTCGGGACGTGGGACGGTTACTGGGATCTGAGCGCCCATTGGCAAACCAAGGAGTCACCGCCGCCGGCCGTCAGCCGAGGGTTGTTGCAGCTCCCCCAACCGATTCCGGAGAGGGGCCGGAGCCGGCCTCTAGCGCGGGGAAGGACGGTTGGCGCTTTGCCGGTTTTCGTCCCTCGCCCCGNTNGGGAGTGGGAGGGTGGAACAATTTCAGTGGCGCCTCGCATCAGGCCAGGCTGGCGCTGGAAGATGCCGCTGGGATCAGTATTCCGAAAGCCTCTTTTGTGCTGCGTGTTTTGGTCGTGTATCTGATCGCTCTGGTGCCAGTGAACTGGCTTCTGTTTCGCTTGATCGGACGGGTGGAGTGGGCCTGGCTGGCGGCTCCAGTGATCGCCGTGGGAGGCGCTGTGGCGGTCGTCCGGCTGGCTCGGTTGGATATTGGATTCGCACGCAGCCGTACCGAGCTGGCGATTCTTGAGGCACACGGTGGATATACCCGCGGTCATCTGACCCGCTACACCGTGCTCTACACGTCGCTGTCGACGTCTTACCAGGCGACCTACGAGAACCTGACCTCCGTAGCGCAGCCCTTTCCCGGCAGCCAGGACGATCGCCGGCGGCCGGCGACCGTCAGCCTTCGCCGCGATCGACAGGTCAGCCTTTCGGACGTTCTCGTCGAATCGAATTCAACCGAACGTCTGCACGCGGAACAAATGTACGACATGGGTGGTAGTTTCACGCTACAGGGTGATCTGGAGAATGGTTTCCAGTTCCACAACGGAACCCGGGTGAGTCTCAGGGATTCGGCGTTGCTGCATCGCCANCAAGGTCGTCTGAAGATCGCCTGGCTGGGTGACGTTCCGCCGGAATCCTCGACGGTGCCTGACTTTGAAGACGCGATGGATGGGCAGCGTCATCCGGTCGAGTGGGATCGATCGCCGATGACCCAGACGCCGAGTAACCAAGTCGAGTCGTTACTACGGGAATTGGATCGGAACCGGGACGAGATGATTCAGGAAACCGAAGTGCCAGCGGAGCATCTTCTCAAGAGTCAGTTCGAGAAATGGGACGCATTGACCGATGGTATTGTTCCAGATGGGCGGCTAGACGCCGAAGAAATTGGGCGGTTTGTACGCGGTCGGCGACGCGGTAGTTTGCAGTTAGGAAGGCTATTCGAACTCGTCGAAGATCGTTTGGAACTGCTCGAGGGGGAAGTCCGATTGCTGGCCTGGACAGACCAAGAGCCCGGTGAGTTGGTGTTTCATCCCAACAGTTCGCAATTCGAGACCCGGATGTTGGTATTGGCGCACCTGCGCCACCAAGCCCTGTCGGATGCCGAGCGGGATTACAACACCAAAGCGGAAGTTGTCGATCCGCAGTTGGACGAAATCGAGGGGAATACCACGCTCGGAGTGACCGCGCAGGACATGACGCAACAAATGAGCGAAGCGCTCAGCGTCCGCACAGAAACCGGCCAGCCGGTGACAGCCGGTGCCCTGGTGACACGAGTTGAGCCGGGGGGCCCGGGGGACAAAATCGGCCTGCGGCCCAACGATGTGATCGTGACGTTTGATGGTGAGGTGATTGAAAACAATCGTCAACTGCGGAAAAAAGTGGCTGCGACGAAACCGAACACCACCGTCGAAATCGAAGTGATCCGTGCTGGTGAAGGGAGCCGGACGCAGGAAATTACGGTCCGGGAGTCGTTCTAGGTGAACGACTTGACCCCTCCTTTGTTGGTAGACTACTGCATCTGTCCGAACCGGGAAACAGTCGGCGGGCGCCCACGCCGAGTTCTTGACGTAATGCGTGCATGGCATGATTGAACTTGTTGATTTCGGCAAAGACTACGGGGACTTCACTGCGGTTGAGCGGTTGAACCTGAAGATCCAGGCCGGTGAGATGTTCGGCTTCATCGGTCCCAATGGCGCTGGTAAGAGCACCACGATTCGCTTCTTGACGACCTTGTTGAAGGCGACACGCGGTGAAGGCATCGTCAACGGATATCGGGTAACCGAGGACCCGGTTGGAGTCCGCCGTAGCGTCGGTTACATGCCGGACAACTTCGGTGTTTACGATGGCATGAAAGTCTGGGAATTCCTCGACTTTTTTGCGGTTGCGTATCGCATCGGTCGCACCCAGCGACGGCAGGTCATCAAGGATGTTCTGGAGTTGCTCGACTTGGAACACAAGCGCGACGATTTCGTAAACGGCTTGTCCCGCGGTATGAAGCAGCGGTTGTGCCTCGCCAAGACGCTGGTGCACGACCCGCCGGTGCTGATTCTCGACGAACCGGCCAGCGGACTCGACCCCCGGGCGCGGATCGAAGTCAAGGCGCTGCTCAAGGAACTGCGCCGGATGGGGAAGACGATCCTAATTTCCAGTCATATCTTGACGGAACTGGCCGATTGTTGCACGTCGATCGGCATTATTGAACGCGGACAATTGCTGATGAGCGGGCCCATTGAAGACGTCTATCGCAGGATTCGGGGGAACCGTGTCGTGGAGGTAAAGTTTACCGACCACATGGACGTTGGATTGTCGGTGATTCGGAGTTCACCCGAGCTGCGCGATTGTCAGGTTGACGATCACACCGCCGTGCTCGAGTTGGAGACGGACGATCGAGGTGTGGCTTTGCTGCTCGGTCGCCTGACCCAGGAGGGGGTTGGGATTCGCAGTTTCGCCGAAAAAGAGCCGACTTTGGAAGACGTTTTCATGATGGTCACCAAAGGTCTGGTGACCTGACGGCCAGGTGCTGACAGGGGTCGTGTCGGCTGGTGTCTTCCAGAGGGCGGATCCTGTTTCCGCCCGCTATGTGGCGGGGTCGGGGGCGTCGGCCTTGTCGTCCGTTTTCTGTTTGGCGGGGTCTGGGTCGTCGGCCTTGTCGTCCGCTTTCTGTTTGGCGGGCTCGGCCTGTTTGTTCGGGCCGTCTGTCTGGGCCTTTTTATCGCTTTGTGGCTGTTTCTTTGGCGATGGGCTTGGACCTGATGGGGGTGCAAGACCCGGTGGACGCAGGGGCCATTTCACCGGAATTTCAATCTGGTTTCCACTCGACAGCACGATCGACTGCCTGAACCGTCCGTACTGACGGTGTTTCAGGACAATCTCACGCTCTCCCGGTGCCAAGCGAATCCACAACCGCTTCCCGAAGGCGGGCAGATCAGGCTGGGGCACGCCGTCGATCTCCAACACGGTGCCCGGCCAGTCGGGATCGTCCCATTTGATGATCACGTAGGTGGGACGGATGAACCACCACACGACCACTGCCACCAATAGCGAAAAACCGGCGAGGCTGATTCCGGGAACGACCCAGCGGTGTGTCTCGCGACGGTGTCTCAGCCTGCGGCTTGTCTCTCCACTCGCAGTACCACTGGCCGAAGAGCCCGACGATCCGGAAGTAGAAGACGCCTTGGTGTCCTGATTGGCCGGCGACTGGAGCGTTGTATCGGTGGCGATTTGTATCCGCTGTTCCAATCCGACNGAATCCGGTTCATCAATTGTTCGCACGAACCTCAACAGCGCGCTGTCTTCCGCCGAGGCTTCCCGTTCGGATTCATCCAGGCTGAGGACCGAGCTCGANTTTTCCTGAAACGACTCGAGTTCGGTGATGAGTTCTGCCATGGTCTGAGGGCGGTCTTCGGGGCGCTTGGCCACCATTTTCTGGAACAGGCCGTCCAGAGCGGGTGGCACGTCGTCTCGCTGATCGCACAGTGACGGAATCGGTTGCTCGCGATGCGCCAGCAGGCGTTTCATCGTCGATCCGCCGGCGAAAATCGCGTGACCGGTCAGGATCCGGTGCAATGTGCAACCGAGGCTGTAGATGTCGGCGCGCGCGTCNGCTTGGCGCGTGTCTTCCGCCTGTTCGGGTGACATGTAGTCGATCGTGCCGACGATCTGATTTTCCTTGGTCAGGGCATCACCCTGGATGGTGTCGTCCCCGATTCCGGAAAATCGCACCAGTCCCATGTCGAGGATCTTNACGTTTCCGTTGGAATCGAGCAGCAGGTTTTGCGGTTTGATGTCGCGGTGCACGATGCCCCGTTGATGTGCGTATTGCAGTCCGCGGGCCGTCTGTAGGACGCAGTGGATTGCATCGTCGACGGAGAAAGGACCGTGCACGTCGACCAGTTTGGCCAGGTCTTGGCCATCGACGTATTCCATTACCAAGAAGACCGATCCGGACGACTCGTCCGCGTCGAAAGCGGTCACGATGTTGGGGTGGTCGAGTTGTCCGGCGACCTCGACTTCGCGTTGAAAGCGCTTCACCGCGCGCGTGGAACGGGTCAACGACGAGGGCAGTTCCTTGAGCGCCACCAGCCGTTTCATGCGGCGGTGACGGGCCTTGAACACGCGGCCCATGCCCCCCTGTCCGATCTTATCCAGGATGACGTAATTTCCGAGGATCAATCCGGTGCCACGGCCAGAGTAGACGCGACCTGCCTGGTATTTGGTGAGCTTCCCTGCGTTTACCAGACGGCGCGCCAGTACCTGTACCGGGTCCTCTGTTTCGGTTGTCTCGTGGTCGCCCTCGAGCGATCGGATGTCTTCCGCCGACACGAGTTTGGAATCAACAAGGCGTTCGCAGAATTCTTCGATCGTGAGAGCCATGTTGGGTTGCGCCGAGAGAAATCGCTCGGTGAAAATTGCACTACTTGATTATAGCAGTAAAGGGTGAATAGGAGACGNCGAGTNCATCTTCCCACGGCGTTGCTGGCTGAAAGGGCTTCGGGTCGGCCGTTTNCGGTCCGCGNAGCCGCCTCGCGACTGTGAATCAGTCCACACTCTGGAAATAGCGGCGCAGTCGTTCGCGGTAGCCGCGCGGTGCCTCCCTTCGAGGACGAGAACGCAGCGCCTCACGGAGTTGCGAGGGGAGCTTGGCAAACCATGGCGCCTTCTCTAGTCGACGCGTTGCGGCCTCGGCGGTTGGTTCGGCCGCGTTCGCTTGTTGGGGGTTTCCCTGTCCGGGACGACTCGCCCGGGCGGACCCTGGGCGTCCTGCTTGAGCGTCACCCGCTGGAGAGGCGGAGGGAGGCTGGCTGCTGTCCGCCTGGGAACGGTCGGCAGCTGCCGACTCGGTTTTCCCGTTGTTGGCTTGTCCACGCGCAGAGGCTGGCGAGCTCCCTGCGGCTTTGGCGCGCGAAGCGGCTTGCATCGCTTGGGGGCCGGCGATTTGGTCGGCCGTTGTTTCCGGAGAGTCCGGAATCAAACCGGTTCCCAGTCCCTTCGCGGATGACTGCGATGGATCGTCACCCCGTTTAGCGGTCGCTTCCGCAGCGGTGCCTGGCCCATCGCGAGCGGCAGGTTGCCCGGGTGCGTTCTTCGACCGATCGGTGGGAGCTTGAGGCTGTGAACCATTTTGCGTTTCCTGGCGATTGGTCTGTCCGGTCGCGCTGGGCTGCTGACCAGCGGAGGCCTTTTGCGACCAAAACGGCGATTGCAGGCGCGACGCGGTTTCCAGCCCTCGGCGAATATCNGGGTTCGCAACCCGCTGCTGGCCCGAGATTTTCACGGCACCCTCGCCAGTGGATCGCTGTGTCGAAGCGAACCGTCGCGCTGCGTCGGCGAGAGCTTCAGCCGTCTCGGTCTCTGCGGGGGTCACCGGGGGGGTCGGACGATCGGAACCGTGGCGNTCGACAGCGGTGATTTCGTTGAGTCGACGGGCGTGTCNCGCGATGTCTTGCCGCGCCACTTGCTGGTCGCGTGCCAAGGCAGCCAGGGACTCCGCAATTTCTCGGTCTCGTCGGATCCGCGCCTCGCGCGACGCGAGGCCGGCCACCGCTCGATCCAATCCNCGCTGAATAGCATTGCGCCGGGCCACCAGGAGTTCCACTTCATCTGGGGGTTGACGCTGTCCTTCTCGAATAGCCGCCAGGGTCTGGTTGAGGGCGGCTGTCGCCGGGGCGTCGATGGCCGCCGCTCGTTCGGCGAGACGTCTGACACGCTGAGCGAGAGGCCCCCACTGGGCGAGTTCCCGTTGACCTGTTTGAAGAATTGCCTCACGGAGCTGTTGCTGCGCCGTGCGGAGTTCTTGCTGGATGGAGCTTTGTGTTTGTCGAGCTCTTTGGGTGTCGGCATCCCGGATTGCCGTGACCGCCAACCGAGAGGCGGATTCGATCTCTTCTAAACCCTGGGCGACCGTGGGAACCAGATTGAGGATTGCCCGCCGCGCTTCGGTTGCATGGGCGGTGACCTGTTGCTGGGATTCGAGGTCGAACGTCTCGGCTGTCGCTTGCGATGCTTGTTGCACCTGGCTGTGCGTCAACTGTCCGAGCGTTGACAAGGCGTCGACGAGATCGTGATGCGCGGTGCGATAGCCTCGTCGATTCCCGCTCAGCGCCATCCGGGCGGCCTTGGCAGCGGCCTGGGATCCGCGTTCAACGGCCGCAACGAACGGTGCGCTGACCGAGCCCGACATATTCTGCAGAAGCTCGCAGACTTGCCGTTGCTCGATGGCCAGTTCGGACCAGGCGCTCGTCACGCTCGCCGAGTTGTCGAGGTGCTCAAAACCGAGTCGCAGTTGGCGTCGTTGCAAGGCGTCAATTTGCGCCGATGCTTGCTGCGCGTCTGCCGCCTGGGGGTGGCCAGAGGCACGTAACTGCGCAATGAGCGCCAGCGAGACGGCCCGCAAAGCCTGTTGCAAAGGGGCCACCGCGGTGCCCCCGGCTTCCGGTTCACCGTCGGGTGATTGTTCTTCGATTGCTCCTCGTACATTACGCAGTTGGATCAATTGCTGCTCGGCCAATTTCGCCAATTCGCTTGCGACTTGATCCTGGCGTGTTCGCAGCGTCGCGGCGGCGGCGGTCAAAGCGGTTGACAACTGGAACGTCTCGGGATCCGTGGCGCGCCCTCGCGGTGCAGGATCAAGGGAGGTAGCGGGCCCCGCGAGGAGCTTTGTCTGCGCCACCTCGAGAGCCGGGCCGAGTGCCTCGAGCTCGCCCGTGACCCGGGGCGCCGAAGTCGCGACCCCTCTGGCAATGTCGCTCGCCACACTGGCAATACGTCGTTGCTCTGCCGCTTGTCGGGGTGCTGCGATACCGGGCGGCGGACCCTCGGCCAGAATGCGCTCAGCGGCTGCGGCGCGTTCCAGGGATTCAGCAGCGCGGGCGATCTCGCCGACTTCAACGCTCAGTTGACGGCGTCTCAGGTCTGACAAATGAGACTGCACCTCGGCTTGGGTTTGACGAATTGCGACGCCCGTTTGGTCGACCGCGGATTGCAGAGTTGTCGGCTCCGCGATTCGCGGTGGTGTCGTCAAACGAACCAGTTCGGTGGCTTGGTCCTGAGCGTTTTCCAAGGCTGCTTCGACAGCGGTCGGCAGGCGCTCCGCTGCGGGGACCTGAGGCACGTTTGCTCGGTACGGTTTCGCATCGGTAAACGCTTGATCGGGGCGGTTTGCGGTGGCCTCTGCGACCCATTGTTCGTGCGATTGAATCGTGTCCTTCAGCGATCTTCCGAGGGCTTCTAAGCGTCGGATCGAGGCCGCTAGTTCCGTGGAACTCATTTCACTGCTGTCGCCGGTTCCCGCGGCTCGCAGTTGTTCGGCGAGTTGCGCGAGACTGCCGATGACCGCCGCCTGTTCGCGCAGCGCATCGCTCCGAAGCGTGGAAAAGAGGTGTTCCGCAGCCTCGAACGAGGAAGCCACAGCCCGCTGCCAGAGCGGATCGGCACCGGCGGTGCCGGCGATCGATGCCTCCAGACGCATAATCGACTGGTGGATGTCGGTCTGACGCTGAACGAAGGCGTCGGCCGCGAGTTCACCTGAGTCGGCCCGCCGCGTCTCGTCGCGGAGGGCCTCCTGCAATACGATCAAGCCGCGAATTCGCACGATGGTTTCTTCGCGGTCTGCGCGTTCTACTCCGCGGTCTCGGTCGAGACGCTGCAACAGCGCCGTAAGCCCCTCGAGGGCGATCGATTGCTGCTGGGTCGCGGTGTCGAAGTCGGCCCGACGGAGCGCGGTGGCGGCCTGCTGTAGCCCTTCTTCCACAGCACCGGCGCGGAGGATCTGTAATCCATCCAAGGCCGCTGCGGCGCGCGTACCACCCCACGAACCGACCTGTCTGAGCGCTCGCAGTAGGTCGTCAAACACGGCCGCCACGTCGTCTTGGTCCGCCAGTGCACGCACCGTTAGTTGCTGGCGGCGACGGTTCTCTTGCTGGGTCAACGATTGGGTGCGTTGGTGTAAACGCTGCTGCAAGTCAAGCAACTGGCGGACCTGTGCGGCCAAACGCGATACCTGCAATCGCTGTTCGAGTTTGAGGCGTTCGGCCATCAAACGGACCACGATTTCCCGGATCTCGACTCGGGCCTGCCGGCGTAGCTCGTTTTGGGCGGCTCCATTCTCCCGCTCAGCTCGAATCAAGCGCTCTACCACCTGTCGCATGTCGCGATCGACCAGCTGGTGGAGGTTGTGCCGCATCGAGGCAATCTCGGCGTAGACGGGCAGCCGCTCGAGGCCGTTTTCCTTGAGTTGCCGCAACTGCAGATCCAGAATGCCGGAAACCAGTTGTTCCGCGAGCAGTTGGGCCTGTTGTTGACGTTGAATCGCCGTCGAGGACGTTTGTTGGGCACCGGCCATGCCCGTCCCGAAGGCCCAGCCCATGACGAGGATCGCTAGGCATCGCCGCACGCGTACGGTGGAGCGCGTCATGTGGTCAGCCCGACGGGTGGCGAAGTCGACGCCGGTTGAGGTCACGGACAAGTCCCCGTTTGTAGTTGGCGCTGGATGAGCTCATTGAGCCTTTGTTCGACGTCAATGTCGGGCTTGGTAATCGACTCTAACACGCCTCGTTCGTCGGACACATGGAGAACAATTGACTCGTCCAGAAATCGCTCTCCCGAGAAATCGCCGCGGTGATCGACAATCTCGAGTGTGAGTTTGAGCAAATCCCCACGGGCGACGCCGAGCGCCGGCAGGTCGAGCGACCAGCGACCGGAAAGCGGCAGTGCGGAAGCCAGCACAGGCGCTCGCTTAAGCAAAGGGAACAAATGACGTTCCCCTGGCGTATCGCGGAGGGATCCCTCGGAGACGGCTTTGGGAGTGACCGGTTGCCCTGTTGACGGGCGCTGAATATCGACGCGCATCCGCACCGACTGAATACCGAAGTCATCGGAGGCTTGATACTCGATGACGGGACGCGCGTCGGGCAATACCGTGTCGTGGACGACGCGCGCCGAACCCGTGGGTGGCCGATCGGCGCGGAGTCGGATCCGCCCCCGCAACGGCGTGGCTGGCTGCAATCCATCGGTGTCGTCAACTTGGACTTCGTAGCGCCATGGGCGCGTGACTTGGCTGAGCGGTGTGCCCGTGTCGGGGAGTTTCCAGGACGGCGCCGCGCCGCCGGAAGAATGTAGATCGATCGTTTGCCGATCGGTTCCCTGGGTCAGGGTAACCGCGGCCATCCGCAGCGTCTTCCCATTGGTACAGGATACCTCCAATCGCACGTTGGAACCGGCGAGGACCTCGACGTCACGGGTATCGGTGTCGGCGGTGTCGGCGGTGCCGTCGCGGGCGTAGTTGGGAGGTGTAACCTCGACTTCGAGTCGAATCGCGGGAAGCGGTAAGAGCCGTAGCGCGGCGGGTTCGGTCCAGTCGTCCCCCAGCTGAACCACGTAGGACCCGGGGTTGGGTAATCGATCAAGTTGGCCGGTATAGGCAGCCGACCCGTCGACTTCCGTGGGCCAGGTGTCGAGGAGTTCCTGGATTGCCTGCGCGTAGTGCTGCGGTGGTTCTTGCCTTGGGTTGTATTGCTCGACGTGCTGCGCGAGGGCTGGTGCGTCCAGCCACAGGAGTTCGCTCAAGGTTTGACGCCAGTCGCCGGATTGTTCCGCCGCGTCACCTAGTGCACGCTGTTTCAGCAGCAACAGGCCCTCCTCGAGTAAACGCCGCCGCTCATCGAGAGAGACCCGGTTGAGAGGAACTTGACGCCCCGGGAATTGGGGGTGGTTAATCTCGACGCGGCCCGTCGCGGGCAATAGACCGCGGGCAAGAACCGCGAACCGAACCTTTTGGCCGGTTGCAACCGACGCGGGTGACGCGACTCGGATGCCGTCGCTCGAGGAAGGGAATACGCGAGTGTGGTTGATTCGGATCTGTTGGAGGTGGGTGGCCGATGGGTAACGCGCATTGGCCAGCAGGAGCCGGTGTCCGAAGGCGCTCACGTGGTCTGGCCACCGCGCGCTGACACCCAGGATCATCGCCAGCGCCAACGTCTGCGCCGCTACGTATCGCCAAATCGAGTGATTCCAATTACCCGCGAACCAGCGAACGCGGTCGCGCTGGTTGAGCATGTTGCGAATGACGAGTTGTCGAAGTTGCGCTGAACTCGACGTCGTAGCGGCACCCGATTCGAATTGAAGTGCGGCGACCAGATCGCTGTCTAGTCGGTTGCTACTCTCCACTCCTAATGCGACTTGTAACTCCGATTCGCGGCGGGCGAACAAGGGAAGCGACCATCGCCAGATAACCCATACTTCCGAAAGGAGTAGCAGGCCCGACATTACGAGGCGTTGCAGCTCGCTAAGATTGAAATACAGATCCAACGCGAACAACGCGAATAAGCCAACGGTACCGCTAATGAGGATACTGCCGCTGCCAGCCAGCCACCGGGCGGTGCGCCGCAGCCGACGCAAGAGGGCGAGTTTCGTGCGGAGTGGAGCCAGTTCTGTCATGAAAACCGATAGCCGAAAACGACGGGGACTTCAGCGAAACCTCTCGCGGAGTCCGCCTCGTGCGCGAGTGCGGCGCACCGAGCGGTTTACCGCCGAGCGATCTGTAGGTTCAAGCTAATTTTAGCAGCTTGCGCGTTAACCACTCGCCCAGCATAAGCGATACCGCGCACAGGAACCACATTGGCGTGGTCCACAGAGCGCGTTGACGCGTGACTGCCAGTTGCCGTGGTTGCAGCGCCATGTCGGAGACCAGATTTGCGGTCCGGTCCAGGGTGTAAGACTGCCCGCCCGTTTGTTGCGCGAGTTCTGTCTGCAAGCGGACGTCGCGGACCGCTCCGCGGCGTTCGGCCGAGGTCTGTTGGACTTCGAATGTCAGTTCGGTCATTTCGGAGGTCACGGGGTCGCGAATCCGCAACTGGTACTTGCCGGGCAGGTAGACCTGGAATTGGGTCTCGAAAATCCCTGGCCGCAGCAATGGGACGGCTAACTGACGGCCGGCTGGCGGCCCGGTCGCCGTGGGAAGCAACAATTCCGCACGGAGCACGCTGTCGGACAGCGGGCCATCCGAGAGCGGTTCATAATTCTGGTCGTAGGCTTGGATCGAAACGGTCACCATATCGCCCGTTTCATAACGATGTTGGGGCGCGTCTAACCGCGCGACGAATCGCTTGCGGCTCCCCAGTGCGTGACTGATTCCAAGGCGATCGATCAGCGCGCCCCAGAAGTGGCGGTAATGGCGGTCGCCCTGTTGCCGTCGGAGCCGCCAGGTTTCGTTGAAACCCAGGTAGACAACTTCGCCTTCGCCGTAGCGGCGGATCGCGATTAGCGGTTGTTTAACATCGGTGTTGGCGCATACATCGGTTGGATGCTCGGCCAAGACGTCCGCTCTTGAGTGGATTCCGCGAACTGGTTGATACCAGGGAAGCTGGCCGAGCGTTTTCCAGACGCGGCGGGTATCGCCGTCACCCGACCCCAGTTGCATGAACGGAAACCTTCCCGATTGCGAAGCGGCTGTCAGTTGCAGCTCGAACGACTGGTGGTCGTTGCGTTGTAGGCCCGGGTCGATGATCACCGGCAGCATTTCCTCAAGCGCGGTGCCGGCGAGTTCTTGGGGTCCGAACCGTGGGCCCGCGATGACCACCAGCCCGCCCCCCAAGTTCCCGACAAATTCCCTCACCATCGAGCCGAATCGCGGGCTCAGGACGGTGCGAGGAACATCGTCCAGAAAGAGTACGTCATTGGCGAAGAAGGCGCCGCGTTGTGGTGTCAATGTTCGCAGAAACAGTTGGTTGGATTCGCGGACGCGCGGATCGGAGGATGCGAGATAGGTGCGGAAACCACGTAAGCCCACAGCTTTGTCGCGGTGGAAGACCTCTTTGACGAACCTCCATTCCCAGGTGGGTTCGTAGGCGACGTACATCAGCCTCACAAAGTCGTCGATGATGTTTGCGCGGCGACGAGCGCGGTTGTTGTCGACCAGGATCTCGCCGGCGAGTGGTTCGACCACTAGGCTGAATACCAACTCNCCGGCCTGTTGCGGCACCCAGGTGAATGCAACGGTGGTCACAGGGTCCGTCAGTGCCAGTTCTCGTTCCGCCACGACCTTCGTCGGCGCGTCTTCATCTCGAGGTGTCTGAGGCCGTGCGGTCAGCCGGACGCGGGTCGATTGTCCGGTCAACCCGTTTTGTCGCAGCGTGGCNCGCAGCACGGTCGGTTCGCCACGCCGAATCTTCGGCTCGGTCTGCAGACTCACAGCGAGATCGACAATCACCGGTTCGCCAACACCGACCGTGAAGATCGGTACCCCCAGTCTTCCGGCTGGTGATTGTTGGGTCTGAGACGAAGAGNCGAGCGGCAGGGCACCTGAGTTTTGCCCAAAATCGCTAATCATGATCAGCGCGTCCAGTTCGCCCGACCCGAGTTGATGCGTGACGTCATCGAGGACTGCACCAATCGCGGTTACCTGGCCATCGGCCGAAAGTTGGCTGGCCACGTAGCTGGCGTCGAAAGCCGCTTGGTCGTCGGGCTGCAGCCGCAGCTTGCGCAATCGACTGGTGGTTCGCCCCTCGAATTGGTACACCGCGATCCGCGTCTGTTGCTGTCGTAGTTNCCAGAGGAAGTTGTCTTGCTTTTGCTGCAGTCTCTGCCGGACCAGGTCGAGTCGTGTGACACTGGTTTGCGGCGCGGCTTGGCGGGCGGCCTTCGCGGCGTCCGCCAAGCTCTCCGGGATCGACATGCTCGCGGTTCCATCGAACAGAATATAGACCAGGGGCGGGCGGCTTTGACGGGTGTTCAAAGTGAGCACCGGTTCTGCCAAAGTCAGAACGAGCAACGATAGCAGTAGGCCNCGGCAGATCCCCAGGGCCAGGCGGATCACGCGCGGTCCGCCCGACTGCCACTTCAGGTAAAACGCCACGAACAGGGTGCAGGTCACTAAGGCTCCCAGCACCGTCCAGAAAAGCGCCCCAGCTCCGCTCGCCCACTCCGCGGAGAGTGTGACCGCAACCGCGTCGATCGACGTGAACTCCTCGAGTCCAAGGAGCCAGGCAAGCGAGTTCCACATGGGATGTATTACAATCGCGATCTGAGCGNGGGNNTGCGCTAAGTGTGCTGGAGAATCTCGCGGATGACCCGCGCTTCGCGCCGGTTGGTCAACGTCTGTTTTTGGCCGTTGTGATGGAACACGAGCTGTTCGTGGTCGATGCCGAATAGATGGAGAAGCGTCGCCTGGTAGTCATTGGGGGTGACGCGGTCAACGGCCGCTCGGTGGCCGACTTCATCGGTTTCTCCGTAGGTCACGCCGGCCTTGAACCCGCCACCGGCCAACCAGGTGCTAAAGCCCTGTCCGTTGTGATCCCGACCCCCGCTGTCGGCGTCGCCTTCGGTGACGGGTAAGCGACCGATTTCTCCCCCCCAGTGCACGACCGTGGTTTCGAGAAGGCCTCGCTGTTTGAGATCGGTGACCAAAGCGGCTGCCGGCTTGTCGGTCCGTTTGCAAGCGGCGGGGAGCGAACCCTTGATGTTGTTGTGGTTGTCCCAAGGTTGACCGTTGAGGAACAACTGCACAAAGCGGACTCCGCGTTCNACCATTCTGCGGGCGATCAGGCAGCGGGTGCCGTATTCGCGNGTCGCCGCGTCATCCAGTCCGTACAAGGTGTGGGTGCCGGCCGTTTCACGAGAGATGTCGAGCGCTTCTTTGGCTGCAGTTTGCATCCGCGCCGCCAACTCATAACTGGCGATACGGGCTTCTAGGTCACGTTCGCCAGGGTGATTCGCCAAGTGGCGTTGGTTGAGCGCGTTCAAGAAACCCAGATTATGTTCCTGTAGGCGACCGCGCAGGTGGGGTGGGGCATCGAGGTTGAGGATGCGTGGTTCCTTGGGTCGCAGCACGGTACCTTGGAACAATGTCGGCATCCAGCCGTTGGACCAGTTGTGAATGCTGTCGACCGGGTGACCGCCAGGATCGGTCATCACGATGTAGGCCGGTAAGTTTGCGGTGGCAGACCCAAGGCCGTACAGCAGCCAGGAACCGACCGTGGGACGGCCGGTGATCCCCGGGATACCGGANTGCATGTAGCGGATCGAAACNTCGTGTCCGTTGTAGCCGGTGTGCATCGAGCGAATCAAGCAGATNTCATCGACGATGCCCGCGATGTTTGGCAACAACTCGGAGATTTCTGTCCCGCATTGCCCGCGTTTCTGAAATTTCCAGCGGCTTCCCAACAGCCGTTTGCTGGCGCGTTTGATGAAGCTGTATTGGATGTCGCCCTCATAGGTTTTTCCCGCCAGGCGATTCAATTCCGGNTTCGGATCGGTCAATTCCATATGCGCCGGGCCACCGTGCATAAACAACGAGATCATGGCATTTGCCCGGGGCGCAAAGTGCGGTCGCTTCGGACGCAGATCGAAACTCTGTTGGCCGCGCGGAATGTCGGTGGGGGTTGCCAACAACCGCTCTTCCCGGAGCAGCGTTGCCAGCGCAACACTCCCCATCCCGAGGGCATGCTGGGCCAGAAAATTGCGGCGCGATGATACGACGGGCGGCTGGTTCATGCGGTTGTTTCTCGCGAAAACACGGTTTGGTTTTTCCCTCGACGTGGTGTTGCACCCGAGGGAACAGGTTCAGTCTGAATACAGGAACTCGTTGGAACTGATGAGCGCCTGGCAGAAATTCGTGATCGCCTGCAGCGGCGGATTTTCGTGTTCTTGGGTCATCAGCAGGTCGAGCTGCGCACGCAGATACGCGGCAGACAGGGCGACTTCCTGTCGACTGGGCAATCGGCCGTAGGCCAGTTTCCAAGCGCCGATCGCTTGTTCGACGATCGGCGTTTGCAAGTTGATCGTGGGGGTCTTTGTAGGGCCGCGAAAGTCCTTCTCGGAATCCCAGGTGGCAACTGCCCGGGTCGTGTTTTCGACCAGTTCCACAGTGTAGACCAGGCGAAAAGAATCGTGCGAGTGGTTGTCTCGTTCGGCGACGATCATGTCGATCGTGTCACCTTGCTCGACAACGCACGCGACGACGAACGAGGCGCTGCGCTGATGGACTTCCCAGGACCCTTTTTCGCCGAGGCGGCTGCTGTACAGCGTGAGCCGGATTCCGTCCCCCTTGTCAGAGCTGTGCTCGACGACACCTTTGACGGTTAGTGCGCCCGATCGTGGTGCGGTCCAGCGCCGGATGGCACACGACTCGGGGCCGTTGGGATGACCGCCTGTCGCGCTGACCGATGACCACCCCAAGGGATTGTCGGGCAGTTTTTCGCCCCCTTGCCATGTCTTTGCTTTTTCATCGTAGTGTGGGTACTGGCTGAACTTCACGCGGGGCGCCTGGCCATCGGATGCGGGTGCCGATCCGTACCCGTAACTCCAGGGGTAACGTGCGATCGCGTACGCTGCGGGATCGAAGTCGACCGCGAGTTCCCGGGTCAACGCGGCGTCGACCGAGTCGGTCGCCTCACGGCTTACCCGCTCGGCGAACGCGCCAGCGTAGTTCACGATGAAATCGCTGTTCATCAACATCAACGACTGACTGGCGACCGTTGAGCCTTCGCGTTTGTTGCAATTGACCGTCATCACCGGCGCATCGAATACCTGCAGTAACGCCACCGGTTGTGTCCGTCTCGCTTGGATATAGACGCTTCGTCGATTGGATCCATCGACGACGACTTGTCCCGAGGTATCGGTCTTCACGCCGATGGGCGGGCCGTACATTCGCTCGTCAATTCTGCCGGTGACCGCCAGGATGCGGTCGCGCACGATTTCGGCATCTAGTCGCTGCACCGCTTTGTGCCAGTAGTATTTATTTCCTGAGTCAACATGATCGGAGCGAGGGTCCCGGATCGACGACTGGCGGTACGCGGTGGAAGTCAACATCAGGCGGTGAAGCTGTTTGAGGCTCCATCCGTGTTCCATGAAGTAGCTGGCCATCCAGTCGAGCAGTTTTGGGTGACTGGGTAACGTACCGAGTTTGCCGAATTCACCCGGGGTGTCGACGATCCCGCGGCCGAAGTGGTGCATCCAGACGCGGTTCACAAGGACTCTCGCTACCAGTGGGTGCTGGCCACTAGTGAGCCACCGGGCGTAGGCCAGACGCCGTCCTGAAAAAGGAGCCTGGGGGTCGCTATCGGGAATGGCGAATCGCTCTCCAGAGGGTGCGGTGATCGTCAGGCCTCCCGGCTTAACCTCATGTTGTGGCTGGCGGTGATCACCGCGATGAAACAGAAAGGTTGCCGGAATTGTTCCGGCGGTTTCGGTCGTGCACCGCAAGAACTCTTCTACCGGAATGGTTCCCTTGACCTTGGCAATCTCCGTATTCATCGTCTTGATCTGATCGGCATGGCCCTGGTTGTACTGGTAGAGATTGCCACCAGTGACATTGAGATTCGGATAGTCTTTGAGCAGTTGTTTCTGCTTCGGCGTACGTTGACCATCAGATGTTTGCTTGGCTTTTTTCAGCCGCGATTTCAGTGGGTCTTGGTAGCGATCGAATTCCTTGGTTAAGGCAATCTGAATGAACTCACTCTGTTTCTCATTACGAGCCGATTCCAGCGTCTGTGCGCGCTTGTTGACCTCGTTGCGCCGCGCGATGTCGTCGTCGGTGTAGAGTGAGACCCGACGATTGCCGGGCTGCTTCCAGTTCTTCCAGTCCAGTGCCGGCTCGAGAACGGCTCGCAGTCGGTGGTAGTCGTCATGGGAAATCGGGTCGTAGCGGTGATC
>PADE01000212.1 GCA_002702965.1 Planctomycetaceae bacterium | reverse complement strand
ACGGAACGTCGTGAAGTGATCTCCGGGGGAATAATGTGCCAGGTCGAACGAGGGTGAGCGCCGCAACTCACCCGTGCAGTAACGTTTGTCATAGCGACCGACAATCCGCCCCCTGGGATCGATCACGTAGACCGAATTATGTGGCCGGTGTCCCACCGAGAGGCGATGCGTCGAACCCAACGCAACCCATACCTTGCGGTGGCGCGCGGCCTGTTGAACCGCCTCGGTCGCGCGCCGCAATGCGGCCCAATCGAGGGCCCCTTCGCCCGCCAGGTCCACACCTAAGTACCCCGACAATGCGCACTCTGAAAAGTGAGCAATCTGCGCGCCGCGCTGGGCCGCCTGATCGATCTGCTTGAGCACCCACCGACAATTATGCTCAATATCCGGTTCGACCGAAAACTGACAGGTCGCGACTCGGAGCGTCTTCACGTCATCTCTTCCCACACCAGGAACCGCGGGGAGACAGCGACCCCTCGGCCGCCTCGGAACGTGCATGCTCTCATCCCCGCGCTCGGTCGACCAGGGGGCGCTGTAATCGTTGTGGATGCCCGCGTCACGACTTGTCTGTTGATTTCGAGGCTGATCGAGTACGCTACCGGTCGGTCGAGCCCCCTGACATCCCGTTTCCGCACACTCGATCCCAGGGCTTCCACGGATGGACCTCAGGCCTCCCCATTTCGCTACGCCCGCTGTGCGGCCGATCGTCAATCGCCCACCGACACCGCCGCTCTGGACGATCGGCGATGCGCTGGCGACCTACGGCGTCGACAGCTGGGCCAAGGGTTTCTTTGGAGTCTCGCCGCAGGGCGAAGTCGAAGTCTACTTGGAGCAGGAGGGTGAGCGGGTCGCACTGAGCCTCCTGGAGATTGTCAACGAGGCACAACGTGACGGCCTTCACGCCCCCCTGCTGCTCCGCTTTCCCGACTTGCTGGCGGCTCGTCTGGAGCGACTCAACGCGTCCTTCCACAACGCCATGCGCCGTTGCCAATACCGGGGACGTTACCGCGGAGTCTATCCGACCAAGGTCAATCAACAACGCCAGGTCATCGAACAGATCACCCGCTGCGGGAGACGCTATCACTTTGGACTCGAGGTCGGGAGTAAGCCCGAACTGCTCGCGGCCTTGGCATACCTGCGGGATCCGCAAGCGCTGCTGGTCTGTAACGGGTACAAAGACCGCCAGTTCATCGACCTGGCGCTCAGCGCTCAGCAACTCGGCATGCAGGTGATACTCGTCCTCGAAATGCCCGGGGAATTGGATCTGGTCCTAGAGCGCGCGGCGCTGCGGGGTGTCACTCCGACGCTCGGCGTACGGGCCAAGCTCGCGACACGACACGAGGGCCGCTGGTCGCGGTCCAGTGGTGAGGGGAGCGTCTTTGGTTTGAACACCGACCAGATTCTCGCCGTCGTGGACCGCTTGAAAGCCGCGGGAAAACTCGACTGCTTGCGGATGTTGCACTACCACCAGGGATCGCAGGTACCCGACATCGGCGCGGTCCGCGACGCCGCCATGGAAGCCTCGCGGATCTACGTCGAACTCGCCCGAGAAGGCGCCTCGATGGGTTTCCTCGACATCGGCGGCGGCCTAGCTGTCGACTACGACGGGTCCCACAGTAACACACCCAGCAGTCGCAACTACGGCACGCTGGAATACGCCTCCGACGTGGTCGAAGCAGTCATGACCGTCTGCGACGAAGCCGGGCAACCACACCCCGATATCGTCAGTGAATCGGGGCGTGCCTTGACCGCCTACTACTCGGTGCTGATCTTCAATGTGTTGGAAGTGAACCGCTTTTGTGCGCCCCCGGCACCGCAGACATTCTCGGGCACACCCCACCGCTTCCTCGAGAGCCTTCGCTCCGTCGCTGCGCGGCTGACCGATGAGAATACGCAGGAATGCTACAACGATGCGGTCTATTATCGCGGCGAACTGCTCGCGCTGTTCAACCACGGGCAGATTTCGCTGCGCGAACGGGCGCACGCGGACCATCTCTTTCGCGGGATCCTATCGCGAATACAGAGTCGCCTGAAAGACCTTCCCAAGGGACCCGATAGCCTCGATCCCCTACCCGACCTGCACGATGTCTATTACGGAAATTTCAGCATCTTCCAGTCGCTTCCAGATAGCTGGGCGATCGACCAGTGGTTCCCGATCATGCCCATCCATCGGCTCTGTGAAAAACCCACTCAGACGGCAATCGTGGCGGACATCACGTGCGATTGCGATGGCCGCCTCGATCAGTTTCTGGTCGACGGACGGCGACAAGCGGGACTTCCGTTACACCCTTTGGGCATCGGCGAAGACTATTTCCTCGGTGTCTTTCTGGTCGGCGCTTATCAGGAAACGCTCGGCGACCTCCACAACCTGTTGGGAGACCCCAACGTCGTCAGCGTCCACCTCGAGGAGGGACGCACACGCTGCCTCGCGCAGTCGCGCGGGGACTCGCTGGCCGAGGTGCTGGAGTATGTCGCATACGATCCACCGCAGCTGGTAGACCGGTTTCGCAAACTGGTTGGGAACGCGACGCGGGCCGGGAACATCACCACGCGTCAGGCGGATGCGATGGTGGCTACCTATCGCGACGGCCTGCGGGGCGACACGTACTTTTCGTGCTCGACCACTCTTCAAACCGGCGCCAGTGACAGCGAACCTCGCCCGGCCGGCCCTCACTCCTCTCGATCGGACCCCGCCGACGGCCGACCTGGACGGTATCCCCGCCCCGACTGATGGCGGCCCCTCCGCTTACCCTTGCCGCGCTTCGCGTCGCTGGGAATCTCGTGCACGTAGCCGCCACGAAAACGTCGGTTCGCGTTTTCGCGACGCTGGTCGATCGCCTCCCGCGGCGGCTTCGCCGGGATCAGACTCTCGCAACCGGAACCGATCAAATCCTGACGGCCCGCTTTCTCGAGCGCCTTGCGCACTTCGAAGTAGTTCTCCGGTTTGAAGAACTGCAGCAAGGCCCGCTGCAGCTTGCGATCACGGAGATGGCGGGCCACGTAAACCGGCTTGCGAGTGAACGGGTCCAATCCGGTGTAGTACATCGCGGTCGCCACATCAAACGGCGCCGGAATAAAGTCTTGCACCTGATCGGGTCGATACCCACTGCGTTTGAGAAACACCGCCAGATCGATCATCGCAGCCAGGTCGCTTCCGGGATGACTGGCGATGTAGTAGGGGATCAGAAATTGACGCTTCCCCGCTCGGCGGCTCTCTTCTTCAAAGACTTCGGCGAAACGATCGAAGTCGTCGTTGGCAGGCTTGCGCATCAGGTTCAATACACCGGAGTCGGTATGCTCTGGCGCAACTTTGAGGTGTCCTCCAACATGGTGTTTGGCCAGCTCACGCATGTACTCACTCGATCGTCGAGCTAGGTCCATGCGAATTCCGCTGGCCACAAATACCTGTTTGACACCGGGCGTCTGGCGGGCCTCTTTCATGAGATCAATCAATGGCCCATGGTCAGTGTCGAGCAGCTTGCAAATCGTCGGGTGGATACACGATTGGCGACGGCACACGGCTTCCACTTCCGGCCGCTGACACCGCATCTGATACATGTTGGCCGTCGGCCCGCCGATGTCGCTGACCACCCCTTTGAAGTCGGGATCGGCTGCCAGATCCTCAATTTCCGCCTGTACCGAACCCGGACTACGCGACTGAATGATGCGCCCCTGATGGGTGGTGATCGAACAGAAGGTACAGCCGCCAAAGCAGCCCCGCATGATCGTCACCGAGTCCTTGATCATCTCGAAGGCCGGGATCGGCTGACGGTAGCTGAAATGCGGCTTGCGCGTGTAGGGCAAGCCGTAAATCGCATCCATCGCGGCTTCCGAAATCGGCAACGCAGGTGGATTGGCGATGACCGCTTGGCGATCGTGCCACTGTACGAGCCGCCGGGCGTTGTGCGGGTTGGTCTCGTTGTGAATCATCCTGGTCGCCTCAGCAAACGCCCGCTTGTCCGCGACCACCTCGTCGTAGCTGGGAAGCGTCAAGGCATCCACGGGCGGCGTCTCTGAGGCACCCATCGCGTAGGCGACACCGCGCAGCGACCGCAGCTCTCGCACCGTGGCACCGCGATCCAGCCGCCGTGCGATTTCCAGGATCAACTCTTCGCCCATCCCAAAGACCAGTAGATCGGCCTTGCAATCGAGCAGAATAGAGCGGCGGACCTTGTCGCTCCAGTAATCGTAGTGGGCGAGCCGTCGCAGCGAGGCTTCCACTCCGCCCGCGATCACTGGAACCCCTTTGTACGCCTGACGCGCCCGCTGGCAATAGGAAAGAGTCGCCCGGTCCGGACGCAGTCCGATCCGGCCCCCAGGGGAGTACGCGTCATCGTTGCGGACTTTCCGATTCGCCGTGTAATGGTTGATCATCGAGTCCATGTTGCCGGCGCTGATCGCGTAAAACAACCGCGGCTTGCCGAAACGTCGCCAGTCATCGCAGGACTGCCAATCGGGTTGGCTGACGATGCCAACGCGAAAACCAGCTGCGACCAACACCCGTCCCAAAATGGCCATCGCAAAACTTGGGTGGTCGACGTACGCATCCCCAGTTACGAACACCACATCGACCTGATCCCATCCCCACTGCGCCATTTCTTCAGTGTTCATCGGCAGCGGGCGCAGGGCGCGGTGGCATTCACGCTGTGGGGCTAGTTCTTCCAGCGCACCGAGGGGACCGGCCGGTTGACCGAGGATCGGGAGATCTGGCATTGGTGACGGCATCGTGTGCGGCCCATCGTGACAACGAATCAGAACGTATTCTAAGTGACCGACAGACCGGACCACCAGGCCCAATCCCGGGAACAAAAACCGCGACTCCGACCACCGTGTCGGGACACTCCATAACGTCCGGTTTCACAAAACGGAGGGACGGCGCTTGAGGTCCCCCCCAGCGTTACCCTACAGTAGGCTCCCGTCCGAGCCCCGCGGCCGGCCCTCCGCGTGCGCCAGACAACTCCCCCGGCTCCGCCACATCCCGGGCGCCAACCGCCCGCCTGTCACTATGAACTACGCGGACCACCGACCGGCGCTCGAACGAGACGGATTCGTCGTCGTTCGCCAGTTTCTGAGCGCCAACGAGTTTCAAGAACTGACCCACCATCTCGATCGCTACATCCGTGAAATGGCACCGCAGGTTCCCGATTCGGACGCCTTCTTCCACGATAAGCGGCGCCCCGAGACACTCAAGCAGATGCAGAACTTCGATCGCGACACGTTTCTTTCGGGCTACGCCAACCACGCCCGCTGGATGGCCTTGGCCAACGCGTTGCTCGACGAACCGGTCGTCGCGATGGGCCCGGAGTGGTTCAACAAGCCACCCGGGGTAGAACACCCGACCCCCCCACATCAGGACAACTACTACTTTAAACTCGACCCACCCAACGTGATCACTGGCTGGCTGGCACTCGATGCGGTGGACGAAGAAAACGGAGCCTTGCGTTACGTGGTCGGATCGCACCATCTCGGCCTGAGACCACATGCGACGACCCCAATCCTCGGTTTTTCCCAAGGGATCACCGATTACGGCAGCGGCGACACCGCCCGCGAGGCCGTCGTCGTATTGGACGCGGGGGACCTGGTCGTCCACCACGGAGAGACGATCCATCTCGCCGATCCCAACCGTTCCGCCACGCGGCAGCGCCGCGCGTTCGCGATGGTGTATCGGGGGGTCAGCGCCCGCCGCGACGAAACGGCGCACCTGCGACACCAAACCGATCTGAAGCGGCAACACGATTCCTTCGGGATGGCGCCAAAAAACGTGTAAGACCGCCCGTTGGCACCGTCCGCGCGTCGCTTCACGGCGGTTACGTCGCGTCCCGAAGGCGACGAGCGACCGGCCCGTGACACCGCCTGATCCGTGTAGAAAGCACTCGCCATGCACCACCATTCTGACGCGACAACGCTCGCGGTGATCGGTGCCGGTTCCATCGGCAGCCGACACGCCGAGTTAGTCTCGCAGCAGGACTTCTGCGCGCTGGTGGCGATCTGTGACAGCGACCCGCAAGTCGAGGCCGTGGCCAATCGCTGCGGCGTTCCTTTTTACCGAACTCTGGGGGAGCTTTTGTGTCATGAACAGCCACAAGGTGCGATCATTGCCACTCCCAGTTCCGCCCACGCCGACACCGCCGTGGCGTGCGCTCAGCAGGGGATTCACGTCTTGATCGAGAAGCCGATTGCGGACACGCTGACGGCAGCTCGTCGGGTCATCGACGCCGCGCAGCAGACGGGGATCGCGGTCCTGGTGGGACATCATCGACGGCACAATCGACTCCTGCGGGAAGCCCGGGAGGTGATTCAGCGAGGGGAGTTGGGACCCTTGGTCGGAGTCTCCGTTCTGTGGGCGATTTGCAAGCCGACCGAATACTACGATCTCGCGTGGCGCCGCCAACCCCCGTCCGGTGGTCCGGCGCTGATCAATCTGATTCACGACTTGGACAGCCTCCGCTTTCTGTGCGGTGAAATCGAGGAGGTCTACGCGCGCGCGAGTTCGGCGGCACGCCAATTGGAGGTCGAGGACTCGTTGGCGATTTCGATCGGTTTTGCAAACGGTATGCTAGGCTCGATCCTGGCATCCGACGCAACGCCATCACCCTGGTCCTACGAAGCGACCGCGGGTGAAAACCCCCACTACTTTCACACCGCCGAAAACTGTTATCACATCCTCGGAACGGCGGGTTCGTTGGCCTTTCCCCAAATGGAAATCTGGCGGTACGGCGAGTCCGCGCAGCGCGGTTGGCAATTCCCCCTGACGCGCCATCGTCTGCCCGTGCCGCGAGGGGATCCGCTGATCGCGCAACTCGCGCATTTTTGTCGAGTCCTCAACGAAACTGAGACGCCGCTCGTGGATGCCCGCGACGGCGCCCAATCCCTGGCCGTGGCGTTGGCGGTGTTGGAGTCAGCCGCGTCGGGCCGGCCGGTAACCGTTCCTGCAACCTAAGCGCGAGCCAGCCCATGCATCTCACTACCACTCAAATTGCCCAATTCCAGGAAACGGGTCTGCTCTACTTGCCGTCGCTGCTGTCGCAGGAAATGCTGGCCGCACTGCAAACGGCGCTTCCCGAAATTCTCGCCAGGCGGGGGCCGGAGGTGATCCCCGAAAAAGACAACCCGGACTCTCCCAGGTTGGTGTTTGGAGCGCATCACTACTGTGAAGCGTTCCGGAAACTCTCCCTCAGCCGGCGGCTGTTACAGCCGATCCAACAGCTCCTCGCAGAGGACGTCTATCTGCACCAAAGTCGGATCAATCCCAAACAGGGGATGGGCCACGGAGGTTCGTGGGACTGGCATCAGGACTACCCTCCCTGGCACACGATCGACGGAATGCCCGAGCCCCGCTGCATCGTGGCTGCGGTGTTCATCGATGCCTGTACGGCGGTCAACTCGCCGCTACTTGTCGTTCCGGGATCGCACCGACAGGGGCTACTCGACTCGCGGCTGCATGAAGACGCGCGGGGTCGGGGCTATGCCCTCCACCACATCGATTCCAGCACGCTGACTCGACTCGCCGACCAGCACGGAATCGAAGCGCTTGTCGGTCCGGCCGGGTCGGTCGCTTTCGTCCACTGTAATCTGGTCCACGGGTCGGCTCCCAATGTGTCCCCCTGGCGAAGAGCGATCGCGTATCTCATCTACAACGCGGTCGGCAACGCCTGCACCCGTGACGACCGGCCCTGGTACCAGAACGAGCGCAACTTTGCGCCGTTGCGACCGCTCGGCGAATAGACGTGCTGACCGCGGCGGTTGGGAAGCGGAAATAAAACACCCCAGCAGAATCGTCCACTGGGGTGAAAAGTCGTCGAGATGCCACCGCTGGCTCGGCTAACCCACTTCCGAAATCGGTTCCTTTTCGGTGAGATACTGGGGCCGCCCAGCGGGATCGGCGATCGTCGCAAACCGGGTATCGATTCCCAAATTTTTGTAGACCGTCGAGAAGATCTCCTGAACATGCACGGGTCGCGAATGCGCGTGCTCACCCAGACGGTTGGTGCTACCGATCGCCTGACCGGTCCGCATCCCACCACCCGCCATATAAGCACAGCTAACTTGCGTCCAGTGGTCTCGACCACCCCCCTTATTGATCCGGGGTGTGCGGCCAAACTCACCCCACACGAGGACGGTCACGTCATCCAGCATGCCGCGCTCTTCCAGGTCGGTGACCAGGGCCGCCACAGCCTGATCGATCCGAACACCGTGATGTCGTACCAACCCCTCGTTGTCACCATGGCTGTCCCAGCGTCCGTACGTCAACGTGACACAGCGCACGCCCGCTTCGACCAACCGTCGGGCCATGAGAATCTGCTCGTTGTTGGTCGCCGCACCGTCGTACTGGAACTGATAAGGCTTACCCGTTCCATAGCGGGCGCGGATCTCAGGATCCTCCTTGGACAGGTCTAAGGCGTCAACCATCTTGCTCGACGCGAGCACATCAAAAGCTTGCTGCTCGTAGGCATCCAGTGCGTGTAACTGGCCACTGACGTCAGCTTCGCGACGAAGACGATCAACACTCGTCAACAGCTGCTTGCGGTTGCCCAGTCGGTCCAGCGTGATCCCACTGAGTTTCATGTCCGCCAGGCCTTGGCCTTCGGGTTTAAAGGGGCCGTAGCTCGCTCCCAGGAAACCGGGCTTGCCCGGATCCCGCCAGACACCCGCCGTGACCATCCCGACGTAGGGCGGAACGCTCTTATGAACCGGGCCCTCGAGTTTGTGGAGCACACTGCCCATCGCGGGCCGTCCACCCATCGAACGCAAGTCCGCGTGACGCCAGCCGGTCATACACTGAAACGAATCGTGCCGACCTTCGCACCCAACCACCGCTCGCAACACAACCGATTTGTCCATGATCTGAGCGATCTTCGGAAAGCACTCGCCGATCTGGATTCCCGGAACGTTCGTCGCAATCGGTTGAAACGGACCGCGGATCTCTTTGGGAGCTTGGGTCTTGATCTCCCACATGTCCTGATGGGGAGGACCACCACCCAGGAAGATATTGATCACGGACTTATGTTTCTGGGTTAAAGCCCCCGACGCCTCGGCTCGGAACAAATCGGCAAGATTGAGACCGACCGCCCCCACTCCCAGCGCCCCGATCTTCAAGAATCCACGACGGGAGACGCCGTCACAATAAGCACCACGTCGCGATCCGGAGCCGGCAATGGTCAACATGGGAATTCTCCGTCGAGTTTTAGTTCTCAAAGCGCCTGCTTGTTAGTTTTCACGCGCCTACTATTGTCGCTNGCCTCGCCAAATCGTGTCAAGTCCGTTCGCCGCCACATCGCCTGCCGCATCCGCCTCCTAACCCCATTGTCGGTTGTTGTTTCCAGCCCAATCAAGGAGAAATCGCCGGCGCGCTGGCAACTTCACGATCGGCCCCTGAACCCCTCATCAGGGGGATTTCTCGACGGGCCCCGCATCGTATCGGGTCATCCACAGCATATACAGCGCGCCGCACAAGGAGAGCGCCGCGGAGATCCCAAACAACGCCGGTCCCAGACCGAGTCCGGACAACCGCCACGGTCCCAGCGACAAACTGGCGCCAAAAATCCAGACCCCCACGATCGGTGCCAGCAGACCCCGTGCACCGGTCAGACCGACGTGGATACTGTTGTACAGCGAAACCTGATTCCGATCGGCGAAATAGAGGCTCCCAGTGAGCCAGTTGATGGTGCTGCCCCCCATCCCGATCGCGTGCAAAATCGAGCCGACGACAAACGGCCAGGCCTGTTGGGAAAAGCCTCCAAAGCAATGGAATCCATAGGCCACGCACTGAATGGCATTGAACACCGCGCGGCCGGCCATCGGATTCATGCGGTCGAGCATCCGGCCCCACATCGGTGCCGAACCTGAAATACAGAGCGCGGGGAGTACCGCCACCACCCAGAACACGGTCCAGTCAGAGGCCCGCACGTTCTCCTTCAGCGACTCTGCCACATAGGCGTGCGCCATGTGATTTCCAAACCCCGCGAACCAGAAACCGATCTGGTACCGAACGAACCGGCGATCCGCCAGGAACGCGCGCAACCCGGCCCACAACGCGCGGTGCGGAACCCCTGAACCGGCAGCCTGAAACGGGTCCCGCTTGCGGACGGGAATCCGCGCGTAGGCGAACGCCGACAGCCCTAAAGCGACACCTACGACCCAGTACGCGAAAAAATAGAGATCGGGCCGCGACAAGAACCAGAACGTTCCCAGAACCGTCACCGTCAGTCCCGAAACAGCGGCTACCGCCTTGACCCAACCCACCGCCGCGCCGCGATGTGTGGGCGGATAGAGCACGCGAAACATATTCATCTCCGCCACGCGCGGAAAAACACGAATCACGAAGGCCATGCCGACAATCCAGGCAAAGAAAGCCGGCCCTTGCAGCGCGCCCGTCGCGAACAGAATGGCGGCCGCGACCGCGTTCGGGACGATCACCAAGAGACGCATCGGAACAACCTTGCCCAGATAGCTCACCAACGGGCTCAGCAGGCTGCTACCGCCGAACATGGCAGCCACGAACATCAAATGCTCTTTGGTGCCGCCGGGGAAGATGCTTTCGCTCTTGAGCGTCGCCAGAGAGAGTCCGAACAGGGCGATAAAAGAACCCGTGCCGACGTTGTAAAACGTCTCATAAAACAGCGCCGGCCGGCTGGACTTTGGCATCCGCTGAAGCGCGGCGTGAAACGGGCTAAGCAGTCGCAGCCACCAGGGCGGTGTCAGATGGCGAACGCGAGACGATTTGGCGCGCATGTTGTCGGTGGTGGGTGCTGCGACCGGTCTCGATCGCGATCGACCGGACTCGCAGTCCGGAAAATCGATCATAGCATCTGCGGCGTGCGATTATCAGCCCGCCCCGCCCGGCGGACCCGTCGTGGTTTCATGATGGACGAGTCCATCGGCCCGGAGAAGCCGCCGGCGATCGGTCTACGACACGAGCGGGCGAATCACCTGCGCTGGGTAGACGTCGGTCAACCGCTCGTCGCGACCGTTGTGTCGGTAACCGAGTTCCTCGTGGTCCAAACCGAGGAGGTGCAGGATGGTGGCGTGGTAATCAGAGACCTTGGTGCGATTGACCACCGAACGATAACCAAAGTCGTCCGTTTCGCCGTAGGTCTGCCCCCCTCGAATCCCGCCACCGGCCAGCCAGACACTGTACCCGTAGGGGTGGTGGTCGCGACCTTCGTTACCGCGGCCGGCATCCTTGCCGCGCAATTCTGCGCCGGGCGTACGACCGAATTCCCCGCCCCACAGAACCAACGTGCTCTCCAACAGTCCGCGCTGCGCCAAATCGGTGAGCAGCGTTCCGATCGGTTGATCCGTCTGAGCACAACAACTGGTCGTGTTGGCGACATTGTTCTGGTGCGTATCCCAGGGCTGCCCCTTCATCATGATCTGGACGAACCGGACGCCCCGTTCGACCAATCGCCGCGCCATCAGGCAGCGTCGTCCGTACGAGGCCGTGGTCTCCTGTTCCAAACCGTAGGCCTGCTGCGTAGCCCGCGACTCGCGGGTGATGTCCATGGCGTCGGTGGCAGCCAGCTGCATCCGAGCCGCCAATTCCAGATTGGTGATCCGAGCGTCCAATTCCAGTTCACGTGGATGACGGCGCTTATGCCCCGCGTTCAGAGACCGCAACAGATCGAGTTTTCCGGCCTCGACCTCGGCCGGCTTTTCGCGGCTCGGTTTGAGATTCAGCACGGGCGTCCCCTGGCTTCGGAAAGCCGTGCCCTGATAGATGGGTGGCAGCCAGCCACTCGACCAATTGCGGATCCCGTCCACCGACTGGCCGNCCGGGTCCGGCAGGGCCACGTAGGCGGGGAGATTTTGGTTCACCGTACCCAGACCGTAGGCCGACCAGGCTCCCAACGTGGGCCGCCCCGGCACAATCAGTCCCGTCTGCGCCATCCAGATCGCGTGTTCGTGATTGCGGTGTTCGGTGAACATCGAGCGGATCACTGCGATCCGATCGGCGTGGCGGGCGATGTGGGGTAGCCGATCGGAAAACTCGATTCCGCTCTCGCCGCTCTTGTGGAACTTGAATGGCGTACCCAACAGGTACTTGGTTCGCTGTTCGTCATCGCGGACTTCCGCCGGCGGCGGCGTTCCATCGTACCGGTTGAGTTCCGGTTTGGGGTCCAGAAGATCAACCTGACTGGGGCCCCCGTGCATGAATAACTGAATGACCGCTCGCGCTGGCGGGGCTTGGGTCGGTGTCCGTGGCAGCAAGTTGTGGAGGCGCCGCGCGGGCGACTCCTCGGACCGCAGGATACTGGCCAATGCCAAGCCACCAAAGCCCGCGCCGAGTTGCTGGATCGTCTCCCGCCTTGAGATCGGATGGGGTTTGCCAGGTGTGCAAGCCATGTCGCTGCTCTCGATCATGAAAAGAGGGAAACGGGTTGCCCAGCTAATCGACGTATGCAAATTCATGGCTGGACAGCAACACGTGACAGAGGTCGACCAACGCTTTGCGGCGAGCCGCGGNACGCCCCGACTCGCTACCCGCGCCTGGACCGTGGAATCCGCGCACCGAGTTCCACGTTCCGAGGACCCGTTGCTGCGCATCGACCAGTTCCAGGTCAAACGCCCACTCAAAACCGTCCGATGCCAACTCACCATGCATGTCGGTAATAAACAATACCTGTTCGCCCGACCCGACGGAAAACGGCTTCGCCTGCACGTCGATCGCCTGGTGCGCCACCAGCCACTCCTGGAGAATCCCCTGACGGGTGGTGGCGAGCCGGGTGCGGATCCCATTACCTCCCGGAGAGGGGTGCGCGATCCGGCCGACCACGCGAACGGTCCCCGCCTGCGGTGCCGTCCACTTGAGGGCCACCGGCTTGACGGCGCCGGGGTGGCCGCCNGTGGCGTGCAGACCCGCCCAAAAAGAACCCTGAAAAGGATAGCCCGGCCCCAGTTGCCACTGTTCCTCCCCGAAGAACGCAAAGCGCGTAAAGGCCAGCGACGACACGTCTTCATCGGACGCGACGTATCCGTATTCCCAAATCGCTGACACGGCCGCCTGCTGTAGCCAATGGCGTGTCTGCTGCGCCATAAACGACCGGAGTGTCTGCAAGGGTTCCGGGTCGGCACGGCGGCTGAACGCGGCCTCGAATGCCCAGGCGACGGGATCCTCCGGCGCCTCGCGCGCCGCCCGCTGAGCAAAGGAGATGGCCGCATTGCTGACCACGTCGCTGTTCATTAACGACAGCGCCTGTAACGGGACCGTCGATTGGGACCGTCGCGCGCAGTTGGTTTCGATATCGGGTTGGTCGAACAGTTGGAGGAACGAGAGCGGCGCCGACCGNTTGTTACGAAGNTAAATCGATCTCCGCTGCGGGAGCTTGCCATCGTTGACCACGACTTCGCCATCCGGCCGCGTCGCCACGGGTACCGGGTGGCCGAACATCCGTGACCGGAGTCCACCGGAAACGGCTAAGATGCTGTCCCGCAACGGCTCGGCCTCCAGCCGGCGCAGATTCTGCCGCCACANCAGACGATTCTGAGGATCGACCTGCTCTGCTCGCTCCGCCACCGGGCCAGCNGCCGTGGACCGTTGTCGGTACGCACTGCTGGTCACCATCAGGCGATGTAGCTGCTTCAAACTCCAGTCGCGTTGAACGAGTTCAACGGCCAGCCAATCGAGCAGCGCGCGGTGGAGTGGATCCTCGCCGGCCCAACCAAAATCATCGACGGTCGAGACAATCCCTTCGCCGAAATGATGCAGCCAGAGCCGGTTGACAATCACCCGCGCCGTGAGTGGGTGCGCTGGCTGCGTGAGCCAGCGCGCCAGCGCCTCGCGGCGGCCCGAGGTGTGCGCACCGTCTGCGGGCGGGGCCCATGCAAAGGGTTCGGGAGCGCGGATCATCGCCGGTACGCCCGGTTCGACCACAGGCCCCGGAGTCTGCGCGTCCCCACGCCGCAACAGGGGAGTGTTGGGCACCCCTTTGACGTCGTAGGTGGCGTAGATGTAATCGAAGTAGACGCGCCGGCGTTGCTGTTCGGCAATCGATTGCGCGGTGGTGTCAAGCGTTTGTTTGTAATCGGGGTAGCGTCCCGTCAAGGCGCCGTCCAACTGCTCACTCGGGGGTCGCAAATAAGCGGTAAACTTCTCCGCCAGATAGCGCTGCAGCGGGTTGCGACCCGAGGCCGGGGCGGCCACCGCGGCGAGCACNTCGTCCCGAATCGNCGCGGGCGTCTCGGCGACGCGNTCCCGGTAGAGTTGCTCCGCTTTTTCTTTCTGCAGTGCGCTCTGCCGCTGGTTCAAGTCCTTTACCCGCTGTTCCACTTCGCCATTGCGCTGCTCGGCAAAATCGACTTGCCGCTTGGAGGCCAGCGGCCGATTCCGTTTGCGAAACGGCACCCANTGGTCCGGATTGTACGCCGACATCAAGATCGCCTGCAGGCGGTAGTACTCCCGCTGGGACAAGGGGTCGAATTTGTGGTTGTGACACTTGGCACATTTGACCGTGACCCCCATGAAGGCCGACGTGACAATGTTCAGCTGGGCATCGATCGTCGGGTAGTAATAGAGACCCTTGACGTTCTTGATCGTGTTGAAGTCCGGGCGGCTGGCATCCGGTCCGGTGCGCAAGAATCCGGTCGCGGTGAGCGACTCGACAACATCCTCCGACAACCGGTCGTCGCCATGGAAGTGATCCCAGTACCCTGAGATCTCATCGCCGGCCAGTTGTTGACGAACGAACTGGTCGTACGGCAAGTCACGGTTCATCGCCCGGATGACGTAATCGCGATACCGCCAGATCAACTGCCGGTCCTCGTCGGACGAGAGCACACCCGCGGAATCCGAATACCCCGCGACATCGAGCCAGTGACGGGCCCAGCGTTCACCAAACCGCGGGCTGGCCAACAGCCTGTCGACCAACCGCTCGTAGGCCTCCGGCGCGCGATCCTCCAAAAAGTCAGTCACCTCCCCCGGCGTCGGGGGCAAACCGATCAGATCCATGTAGAGGCGGCGAATCAACGTATCGGGCTGGGCCACCGGCGCGTACGAAAGCTGTTGCTGTGCGAGCTGCTCTAATAGGAACCCGTCGATCGATCCGACCGCGCGTTCCGCCCGCTGAATCGCCGGTCGCGCAGGGCGCTGAGGCGGCTGAAACGACCAGTAGGCATACTCGGCCGACTGGTAGGTCGCGTCCGCTTCGGCCACATCGACTACGTCCTGCGATTCACTCTTGGCACCTTCGTTGATCCAGGTCCGGATCAACCCCTTCTCACGAGCCGTCAGCCGTGGCCCGCGCAATGGCATGCGGTTGTTGCTGAGAACTTCGAACAGCAGGCTCGACTCGGCAGCCGCGATGCGGATCGCCGGACCCGATTGCCCACCGCTGACAATCGTCGCTCGGCGCGACAGGTCGAGCCCCCCTTTGGGCTGCGCCCCAAAATGACAGACGCCACAGCGTGTCTTCAAGATCGGAAACACATCGCGTTCAAACAACGGCGCCACGTCGGCAGGCTCCGCGGCCCGCATCTGCGCAGCCCCCAACGCCGCCAGCAATGCCAGCGCCGGCAGGGTTGCCAGCGTTGCGCGGCGCGTCGGTCGTAGCGGGTTGTCCAGCATAGGTCCGATTCTACCACAGTAGGGCGGTACCTGAGCAGACCACCTTTGCAGACCCACCGCCGGTGAATAGAGCCCACCTGCAACCGAGGAATCCCCCCCCAGCCGCGCTGCCGCCCTTCCACTCGGCCCTTTGTGGCGTATCACCGCCGTCCGCAAAACCAACCGCGGTTTTGCGTTCGGCAACCGCTTTGGGTAGGCTCTAGACTGCTCGAATGAACCGAAACCGACCCGAACGCTTGCCAGGAATGGCCGCCATGCACCGCCACTGGCTGCAAGTCGCTCTCGCAACCTACGTCCTGCTTTTCGCGGCGACCGGCCGGGCCGACGATTGGCCGATGTGGCGCTACGACGCGGAGCGCAGCGCGGCCAGCAGTGAACGACTGCCGGACACCTTACGTCGGCTCTGGACGCGCGCCTTCCCACCGCGCCAGCCGGCTTGGCTGGACCCCCTCAACCAAGACCTGATGACGTTCGACCGGGTGCTGGAACCGATCGTTCTGGGAGATCAGCTATTCGTTGGCTTAAACGACCGCGACCAACTGGTCGCGTTCGATACCCGCACCGGTGTGCAGCGCTGGTCTTTTTTCGCCGAAGCGCCGGTTCGTTTGCCACCCGTCGCGGGAGACGATCGCGTCTATTTCTGTAGCGACGACGGGTTTCTGTACTGCCTGCGGGCATCCGATGGAGCGCTCCAGTGGCGTTTCCGCGGCGCGCCCAACCCGCAGCACGCCATTGGAAACCGGCGACTGGTCTCCGCCTGGCCGGCGCGCGGTGGACCTGTGCTGCGCGACGACACCGTCTATTTTGGGGCCAGCATTTGGCCCTTCATGGGGACTTTCCTGTACGCGCTCGACGCCCGCAATGGCGCGGTGCGGTGGGTGAATGACACCACCGGATCCCAATACCAGAAACAGCCGCACGGTGCGCCGTCTTTCGCCGGCGTCGGTCCCCAAGGCGCTTTGGTGGCGACTTCCAAGTGGCTGCTGGTACCCGGCGGACGAAGTGTCCCCGCCGTTTTTGATCGCCGTGATGGTACGTTTCGCTACTTCGAGATCAACGCCGGAGGGAAAGGGACTGGCGGGTCG
>PADE01000211.1 GCA_002702965.1 Planctomycetaceae bacterium | reverse complement strand
CACGTCATCCTGAACAGAACAAAGTAGAGTCCAGGTCGCCACCGCTGTCGCGAGAGGACTACCTGGCACATTTTCCAGACGAGGCGGAGTTGGTCTCGCAGGTCTACACACAAGCGACCGGGCCCCCATTGCTAGAAGCCAACGAGATCTTCTTGCTGTGCGGTGTCGGCACGGTACCCGTGTTGGTCTACATCCTGTGGCTGATTCCACAGGTATCGATTCGATTTCTGGTCTGGATTGCCAGTGGTTTGGTCTACCGGATCCGCCTCTACGGCGAGGAGCACGTGCCCGAAGAGGGAGGTGCGCTGCTGGTGGCGAACCACGTCTCCTGGATCGATGGAATTCTGATCCTCGTGGCCACTGCTCGCCCGGTTCGTATGGTCGCCTACGCCGGAAGTTATTTTCAGAATCCATTCATGCGCTGGCTGGCGAAGAGTTGGGGTGTGATCCTGATGTCCGGAGGGGCGAAGTCGATTCGCGAGGGCCTGGATACGGCTCGTGAGGCGATCAACCAGGGTGACCTGGTCTGTATTTTCCCGGAAGGTGCGCTGACGCACAGTGGGCAACTTCAGGCCTTTCGCCCCGGTATGCTCAAAATTCTCGAAGGTACCCAGGCCCCGGTGATTCCAGTATTTCTAGACGAACTATGGGGGAGCATTTTTAGTTTTGCTGGCGGGAAGTTTTTCTGGAAACGACCCAAACGCTTGCCCTACCCAATTTCCATTCATTTCGACAAGCCTCTGGCTGCTACTGATCACGTGCACCAGATACGACAGGGGATTGTGGAACTAGGAGCGAAAGCCGTGCAGCAGAGAACCGATCGCACCGCGAATTTACCCGGTGACTTTCTGAGGATGTGTAAACGAGCCAAGCGGCGGATGAAAATTGCGGACACCACGCGTCAGCAGCTCACGGGAGGAAAACTGCTGGCAGCAGTGTTAGCCTTGCGCCGTTTTCTTCGCCGCGACGTGTTGCAAACGGCGGAAACGAACGTCGGAGTGTTGCTACCCCCAACGAATGGCGGGGTGATCGTCAATATGGCGCTGGCCCTCGATCGACGCGTTTCGGTCAACCTCAATTACACGGTCACGCCGGAAGTAATGGAAGGTTGTCTCAAGACGGCTGGCATTACGCACGTGTTGACTTCGCGGAAGTTCCTGGAGACGTTGAAAAATAAGCGCAAGACCGACTATACGAACCTCGATGCTGAGATTGTCTACCTCGAGGATTCGAGGGACAAGATCACCAGGCTAGGCAACAAGCTTGTGGCCGGGTTACAGAGTTATCTGACACCCGCATCTCTGTTGGAGCGATGGTTGGGGCTGCGATCGCTCAAGTCGGACGACTTGGCGACGATTATTTTCACGTCGGGATCGACCGGCACGCCCAAAGGAGTGATGCTAACGTACGCGAATGTCGCCTCCAATGTCGGAGCCATCAACCAGTTGGTGAATTTGACTCGCGAGGACGTCGTGATCGGGATCCTCCCGTTTTTCCATTCAATGGGGTACACGGTTACGATCTGGACGGTCATGGCGCTGGACATCAAGGGTGTTTACCATACCGATCCCACCGAGAGCCGCAAGATCGGGCAGCTCGCCAAGAAGCACGCCGCCACGGTACTGATCGCGACTCCTACCTTCCTGCGGAACTACCTTCGCCGTTGTGAACAAGAGCAGTTTGCCAAGCTCGATGTTGTGGTGGCCGGTGCCGAGAAGTTGCCCAGCGATCTGTGCGATGCCTTCGAGGAAAAATTTGGCGTGCGTCCCGTTGAAGGTTACGGTACCACCGAGTTGTCGCCATTGGTTTCGGTCAATATTCCCCCTAGTCGCGCGGTCGATACGACGAATCCTGATCTGAAGGAGGGGACCGTTGGCAAGCCCATTCCCGGGGTGACGGCGAAAGTAGTGGACCTCGACACGGGAGAAGAATTGGGAGTGGATACACCGGGGATGCTGCTGATCAAGGGACCCAATGTGATGAAAGGTTACTTTGGCCGTGAGGATCTGACGGCTGAGGTGATTCAGGATGGCTGGTATCGTACGGGCGATGTCGCATTGATCGATGGCGACGGATTTATCCGGATCACCGGCCGCCAGAGCCGCTTTTCCAAGATTGGCGGGGAAATGGTTCCGCACGTCAAGATCGAAGAGGTTTTGAACGAAGCCGCCGGGATGAACCAGGAAGAAGGGTTGTTGCTGGCGGTAACCGCGGTGCCTGACAAACGCAAGGGCGAACGGCTCATTGTGCTCCATCGCCCCCTGTCCCTATCGGTCGACGACCTGCGGCAGGCGCTTTCCGCTGCGGGATTACCAAATATTTTTGTTCCTTCGGCGGGTAGTTTTCACCCCGTCGATGAACTCCCTATCCTGGGGACCGGCAAGGTCGATCTGAAGGGAATCAAACAGACGGCCCTGGAAGTCTTTGGGGAACAGGAATAACGTCGGTTGTGGTCCCGGTTTCTACCGGGACTGTGGGCGACCAGGTGGCGAGCTGCAATCCTTTCACGACGTTCGATCGAGTCGAACTCGGTGATAGAATGGTCGCTAGGTGCGCAGCGTTTCAGCCACCAGGTTCGCACCGGAATTCTAGAACACAGGCATCCGGTATGCTGCACGTTTTGGGATCTGCCAGCCATGCGACTGCGGTGAATCGCCGCGAAGTGATGCGCGCCGGTGGTNTGGNTGCGCTCGGTCTGACTTGGGCAGACTTACTCCGCCTGCGCTCGTTACAGGCGGCCCGTCCGTCGAACGCGAGCTTCGGTCGCGCCAAACGAGTGCTCTTGCTGTATTTGCAGGGCGCGGCTTCGCAATTGGAAACGTGGGATCCTAAGCCGGACGCGTCTGCCGAAGTGCGTGGCAAGTGGGGAGCGACTTCAACCTCGGTTCCCGGCATCCAAATTTGCGATCAGCTTCCCAAGTTGGCGCGGATGGTGGACCGCATGACGATTGTTCGGTCGATGTCTCATGACTACAACAATCATTCCAATGCCTACACGTTAACCGGGCACCCTACGGTCGATTTTTCCAGTGAGACCAATCCGACTGACGCTCGACATCATCCGTTCTTTGCCAGCGTGCTGGACTATCTTGCGGACCAGCGCGTGGTTTCAGGAGAAGCCTCGCTGGGGCAGCGCGAAGTGCCTCGAAACATGGGGCTTCCCTTTCGTTTTAGCACCTATTCCCCAGTGTTTCGCCGAGCTGGACCCTACGGCGCTTTCTTGGGAGATGGTTACGACCCGGTGTGGACGGAGTTTCACGGTGAACCGACACGGACGGTCAACCGGGTTTCCTTTTTCAATCAATTAAAGGGTCTCGATGTCGAGGATCCGTTCTGTGGTGTCACGGCGGCTAGTCGGTTACGCGTCTCGGACGATGTTCGATTGCGGTCGGCGATGACACTGGACCGACTCGACGGGCGGCGCAGTCTCGTCGAACAGCTTGAAACCGAACAGCGCCNGCTCGGCGCCAGTGCTGCTGCCAAGGGGCTCGATCGATTTCAGCAGATGGCGTTATCGCTGATGAGTTCACGCAAGCTTCGCGAGGCGCTCGACGTGGGGCGGGAGCCGATCTCACTGCGAGAACAATACGGTATGACGCTGTTCGGGCAAGCCGTCTTGACTGGGCGCCGGTTGCTCGAAGCGGGGGTCGAGCTGGTTTCGGTTTTCTGGGATGAATACAAGGTAGTCAACACCGCGTGGGATACGCATTTCAATCATTTCTCCCGTTTGGGAGACGAACTGCTGCCAGGTTTTGATGCCGCGGTCAGTACGTTGCTGAACGATCTTGAGCAACGGGGGATGCTGGATGACACACTGCTGCTTTGCTTGACCGAGCACGGTCGAACGCCTGCGGTGAAAGCGAAGAAGAAACAGGGAACGAGTGGGCGCGATCACTGGTCGAAAGCTTACAGTGTGATGCTCGCCGGAGCTGGCATACAGGAGGGACTGGCCTACGGCGCTTCTGATGGAAAGGCGGCTTTTGTGAAGGACCGCCCGGTCAATCCGGAAGACGTGTTGGCGACGGCCTACCACCTGATGGGGGTCGACCCTGCGACCACGATCCCCGACCGTCTGGCCCGCCCCGTTCCGCTCGTCGCGTCGGGTGGCGTGGTCGAGGAGCTGTTGTCGTAAGACCGTGCGTTTGGCATTGGTCCCGTTGTGTGCCCGGCCAGCCTCCCGCTTAATCACGAACGCGCCCCAGCGGCTCATCGATGCTCGGCACTACCGTGTCTTCCGCCTTGGGGATGGGGACAACGTGGGGTTGGCGATCGCCGTCGGTACACCAGAACGGATCTCAATGGGCAATTCTGGATGTTCTGCGAGACGGTTCCCAAAAAGTGCCATTTTCGGGACACTGTTCTTTCAGGTCACACTCGTGANGTAAGTCTAGTAGGCCCGGAAGGATTCGAACCTCCGACCAAGGGATTATGAGTCCCCTGCTCTAACCGCTGAGCTACGGGCCCGGGAAACGCGGCGCGAGGCACAACGGTGTGGCTCACGGCATCCATTGTCGATGAACTGCCACGCGCTTGGTCTACCGTAGGCAGTTGTCCGGCAAAGTCGCGTTGTCAGCCGCGAAGTTGCACTCTTCGAGCTGCTGGCCAGAAGAGCGGGATTTGCTCGAACGGGTATCTCCCCTCTGAATTTAGCCCCGTCGCGACCACAGCGCAAAGCGCGATGGGGAACGCCGTGAGCCTTCTGGGAAGACGACCGATTCTCACCGGTTCGCGGGTTCGGTGATTGTAGTGTTCGGGGTGCGCCACGTCACCGCTGTTTTGGTTCCTGTGGGAAAACGGGTAATTTCGAACGTCTCGCAGACCGAGACGGGCCCGTCTGAGGCTTAGGNTTGAGCCGAACGAGTTCCAGGCCGCGCCCGCGGAAGGGCACNAATGGTTGGGTGCCTTTCTTGACGTGCGCACATAGAACTGCGATCATCGAGGTGGTTATGTGCGCAGTCGCATATCGACANGTACGAAATCCCTCTACCCTATANATTGGGCCAGCGGCGATTGCCTGTAGGGCATTGNGCCGAGGAAGGACCAGGAATCATGCGTCGCATCCTTGTCAGTTGTGTCTTGATTGCGTTGCTGCTGCCTGACGTCAGTGTGGGTCAGGACAAAGCGTCCTCTAAAGCGGGTGCGCAAACCGCGGCGGCAAAGAAGATCGCCGACCAAATCAGGAAGATTAATGTCGCCTACCGGGTTGCAGACCAGAAACTGTACGAGAAATTCAAAGCGGCTACGTCCGAAGAGAAGCAGAAGATATTAAAGGAAACGCGTCCCGCGCTGCAGAAGAAATTCGCGATTCAGTTTGTGGAATTGGCCGAACAGCACCGTGGAACACCTCCGGCGGTGACCGCCCTTGCGGCCGCTCTACCATTGACGGGGCGCGATGTGGAGTTGAAGAAACAGATTCAGGANCAGTTGCTAGAAGACCATATCAACGACAAGCGATTGGTACCCGCGATTGCCGGACTAGGCCGCGATGCCAAGTTGCTCCAGCAGCTGATCGAAAATAGCGAGAGCCGTGAAGTTCGCGGCGTCGCGTCCTATTTTGACGTGCAACGTCTCAAGGGGCGCGGGCTAACGGAAAAGAACGCCGAGACGGTAATTGCGGCGATGGAGAAAGTCCAGAAAGAGTACGGTGACGTTGAGCTAATCGCCGCCGGTGGGCGTTCCCGAGGCAAATTGGGGAAACTGATTGCCGCTGAACTGTTCTCTTTTCGCAATCTGCGAATTGGCAAAGAAGCCCCTGAAATTGCGGCGGCAGACTTGGATGGTGTCGATTTCAAGCTGAGTGACTATCGTGGAAAGGTGGTNGTCCTCGATTTCTGGGGCGATTGGTGACCACCTTGCCGGGCCATGTACCCACACGAGCGGTCGCTCGTCAAACGTCTCGCCAACAAGCCTTTTGCTCTCATTGGTGTCAACAGTGATGAGGACAAGCAGAAGCTTAAGACCCGGATGAAAGAAGAGAACATCACGTGGCGGAGTTTCTGGAACGGTCCCAAGGGAACGTCGGGACCGATCTCGGCAGCTTGGAACGTGCGCGGTTGGCCGACGATCTACGTGCTGGATCACAAAGGGGTGATCCGNTACAAGAACGTTCGCGGTGAGAAGATGGATGAAGCTGTCGACACCCTGCTGGCGGAACTTGAGGAGGCACCACCGGCGTCGACCGACAACTAGCAGCGGCCCCCTCATCAGGCAATTGCATCTGTCCGTGTTGATGACGGCAGCCGATTGACGGTTGTCGTGCGCCGAGACCCCACCGTTGGTGCGCGGTTGTGTCGGTTGGTCAGGTCGCTCGGGTTAAACAGATNCCCGGTAGCGTGGGCCTGTGGTCACCGCCCGGGTCGTCTCATGATGCGTCACCGTTTGGATTGCCCGGTCACCCTCCCGCCGCGGTTTTGAGTAACTCGTGTGAATGCCAGTTTGGGTCGGGTTGCGGGGTAAGCCGGGGTCACCGCCACTTGCGTTTGGCACATGACTTGAGCGGGCCGCTCGACGACCGTCCAGGGNCGGCCGTGCCCCTCNGATTTTCACCGAAACCGTCGCTGGATTTTCGCGGTTTCNTTCTCGACACTGCATTTCGAAGTTGGCATAATATGACTAAAGTCTCGAAAAATGCCGNCATTTTCCTCTTGAGGTGTGCCATGTGTTTACGACGAACACTCGCCCTGCTTGCGATCGGCCTTTTGGCAACTGCACCAATCGGGTGCGGCGACGACTCCGGCTCGGATGAGCTCCAACAAGCGATGGGTGGTGGCTCGTCCGGTGGTGGCTCGTCCGGTGGTGGCGGTGGCGGTGGCAGAGGTGGCGGNGGCNGAGGTGGCGGAGAGGCCGAGGTGGCGGAGAGGGAGCCGATGCCACTCGAGGTAACCCGATGGGGGCCATGGAAGCTGGTGGACCCGGTGGTGGTGGCGGCGGTCGCGGTGGTGGCCGTGGTGGCCGCGGTGGCGGCCGCGGTGGTCGCGGTGGTGGCCGTGGTGGCGGTGGCGGTGGCGGTGGCGGCATGCAGGGCATGATGGGTGACATGAAGGCCGACATGGAAAAGCAGATGGGCGTCGGTGGCGGCGAGGGTGGTAGCGGCGCTGGTGGCGGTGGTGGCGGACCCGGTGGCCCGGGTGGCGGTGGACCCGGTGGGCCGGGTGGCGGTGGACCCGGTGGGCCGGGTGGCGGTGGCGGCTTCGGCGGACCCGGTGGGCCGGGTGGCGGTGGCGGCTTCGGCGGACCCGGTGGCGGCGGCGGTGGCCGAACGGTTACCAAGACTCTCAAGGAACTCGCCGACCAACGATTTCAGGAGGGTTGGGATAATGAGGCGCTCGATTTCTTGTACGCCACCATCTTGACCGATGAGAACTCCCTGGCGGAGGAAATCCTGGCGAAATACAAGTGGTCGACGGGACTGAAACGACCCGTGTTGGCTATTCGCTTGGGTTTGGGTCTTGACCTCAACGATCCCGAGTTCAGTGGTAATCCCTACCCGATTGGTACCAAGCAGGACTTGAAGAAGAAGAAAAAAAATGATGGCGGTTTCGGTGGCCGTGGTGGCCCCGGCGGCGGCGGCGGCTTTGGCGGCGGACGTGGTGGCGGTGGCGGCTTCGGTGGTCCTGGCGGCGGCGGCGGCTTTGGTGGCCCAGGTGGTGGTGGCCAGAGTGCTGCGGGCTCGGGAGACGTGGAGAAATTCACTGGGGACCTGGGAAAACGTCTCGTTACCCAACTCACAACACGTGTTCGCAGAGGTTTTTTTGGGAGTGCACTGCGGGACGCGGTCGCGCTCTCCAAGAAGAAGAGCTCGCGACGAGGTAATCGCGGCGGTGGCGGTGGCGGACGTGGCGGCGGCTTTGGTGGTCCCGGTGGTCCGGGCGGTGGCGGCGGTGGCTTTGGTGGTCCCGGCGGTCCGGGCGGTGGTGGCGGTGGCTTTGGTGGTCCCGGTGGTCCCGGCGGCGGCGGCGGCGGCTTTGGTGGTCCCGGTGGTCCGGGCGGCGGTGGCGGCGGTGGCTTTGGTGGTCCCGGTGGTCCGGGCGGCGGCGGCGGCTTTGGTGGCCCGGGCGGCGGTGGCAGTCAGAGTCAGCAGAACGCGGGTAGCATTACCACGGGGATTGCGTATCTCGGACGGGGCAGTGAATCAGAACTGATGAGCAGCGCTGACGAACAGGGAATCGATGCCCTGATCGTGTTCAGTGTAAACGTGAAAGAGACCCCTAGCGGGATCATTAAGAACATGACCAAGGTCGCGGTGTACGACGTGGCAACCGAGAAAAAGATCGGGACCACACGGCGGGCACTGGACAATGTGGAGATCCAGAACAAAGGTAAGCGCAAAGTCGACGAAGCGGTCAAGCAACTGCTTGAAACCATTGATATGAAATACAAATTGGGTTCCAGCGTGCCGGCATTGCCTCCGGGGATCAAGCCAGCCCATATCAAGGGGCGAATGGCAAAACTGCTTGGCAGTGAATCGGAAGGCAGCCGCCTGTGGGTATTGGCCGAGGCGCGCTTGTACCACTCCAAACAGCTCATCGAGGACGAGGAACTCCAGAGCACTTACGATTCTGTTTTGGGAGCCGGTGAAGGTGAGCATTTGCTCAGTGGTGAGCCAGCAGAGCGCAAAGTGGCACTTGAGGAGCAGTTGCCCGAGGGTCACGAACAGGTGGCTTATGCCGGAGACGAACCTGAGACGACGGCTGCGCCGGCGGGCAACGCGGCTGGTGGCGCTGGTGCACCGGGCGGTGGCGGACGCGGACCCGGTGGACCGGGTGGTGGCGGACGCGGACCCGGTGGACCGGGTGGCGGTGGACGCGGACCCGGTGGACCAGGTGGCGGTGGCGGCTTCGGCGGACCAGGCGGTGGCGGTGGAGTGCCCGGCGCACCGGCTGGCGGGCGTGGACGCGGTGGTGCCGGTGGACGCGGTGGTTCCGGCGCCGGTGGACGCGGCGGCGGTGGCGGTGGACGTGGCGGACGCGGCGGCGGTGGTCAGAGCAGGGCAGGTAGCAACCAAACTACAGTCGGACTGCAAATTGGCAACGAGGCGCCGGACATCAGCGCCAAGGACCTCGACGGCGTTGCTTTCAAGCTGAGCGACTACCGTGGAAAAGTGGTTGTCCTCGATTTTTGGGGTGATTGGTGAGGACCTTGCCGGGCCATGTACCCACACGAGCGGTCGCTCGTCAAACGTCTCGCCAACAAGCGTTTTGCGCTGATTGGGGTCAACAGTGACAAGGA
>PADE01000210.1 GCA_002702965.1 Planctomycetaceae bacterium | reverse complement strand
TTGTCGATCCAGCGGTTCGGCGACGTCTGCTTTAGTGCGGCGATTGTCGCCTCGGAAACCTTGGCGCCGAATGTGAGAAATACAAACTCAACTGGGCCCTGTTATTCCACGTGATTGTGGCTCCGAGCTCTTTCAACATAGGACCGCCACCACACCGGGCGATCTCAAAGAGCGGCAAACCCGCGATCCATCGCCTCATTGTGTCTCTCCGTCGGTTGAGAAGTCCGACGACAGTTTGCTGGCCGAATTCTGTGCTCGCAGCCATCACGCGTTGGGTTTTGTCTGGAGTACGATCACCGTGCGCGGCGCGTTCTGGTTGACCGCCAGGAGGTAGAGGTTGTTGTCTGAAACGGCGCAGTAGTCCGACATCAGGTAACCGCGATCCTCGCCTTCGCGCGTCGGAAGATCCAACCGGGAAAACCCCTGCGTCTTCGGATCAAACACCGTCCAGGACCCGATGAAATGATGCGGCTTGCCGTCCAGCGATTCCATTCCCCCGGTCCACGTGGAATGACACATGTAAAACAGATCGCAAAAATGCCAGCCGCCACTCATGTAACCGAACCAGTCCCGGTATCCCGGTACCGGAATCGGGCCACCCCATTTTTCTCGCTTGACGTCAAATGGGAAAATGCGGCCGTTCAAATGGTCGTTGATATAAAGCGTGTCGCCAAACAGCCTGCCGCACGCCGTCGGCATCGCACGGTCCAACGGACACTTGTAGTGCCCGGTCCACTTGTTCGTTTCCAGGTTGAAACGAACGATATCATTTCCATTCCAGCAGCTGCCCCAGATCTCCTGTCGAGTCGGTTCCACGAATGTCATGTAGAGCGTGTTAGACAGCCGGTAAGGACATGGAAAATTCTCACCAACCTGCTTTTCCGGATCCCATTTCAGGACGCTCGAATGACGCGTGTCGTAAAAGTACAGGTGCTTACCCGCCGGGTGCAGAAACCCACCGTACACGGCAGGGTTTTCATGGGGAAATGCGTGCGAGGTCACCCGATTGGCCTGACGATCCCAGACAAACAGCCGATCAAAGTTCGGTGTGCAGAGGTAAACCAGGTCCCCGTACGAGACGGGCCATAAATGGATTCCATTCCATTTTCGACCCGTCAATTGCTGCAGGTTATGAATCGACGTCTCACCGGACCGCGTGTTGTATTGCCAAAGGCGTCCGTCCAGTGGGCTCGTCCAGATATTGCCGTCTGTTCCGGCAGTCGGTTCGTGCATCCGGCCCGGAGCCGTACCGATGTCCTGGCGAAAGAACGTCGGAGTCGTAACGTCCCCGACACCGCTGGCCATTAAGTTCTTGTCGTCATCAGCCCCGGCCGAGGTGCGGCACCTCCGTCCACTTGCGAGACCGGCAGCAATACTTCCGGCGGTGAGCTTTCCGAGAAAACGCCTTCGAGACTGGCTACCGCAGCTGGGACAATCGATACTCTGGAAGTCCGGGACATCGACCAGTTCGACACGGTTCTGGCAATGGGGACAGCGGATCGGCATGGAGCGGGCGGCCCTGTGGTGACACTCTCAGGACACGAGACTGAAAATTCATCGTGACCGCTGCTGACCCGCCATTCAAGTGGTGAGCGGTGGCCGCAACCGGAAAACGTTGGTCACCGCCGGATCCGAACCCGTGCTCTCCGCGTCGGGCGGTGGGGCTGTGGCCGGGTCGGCGCAGGGCCGAGGGGGCGTTGCTCTCTTCGGACGGGTGTTGAATACGGGCGAAATGGTCTGGTGGGAGGGCAACATCATCACCGCCATAGGATGGTTGGGAGTGGACGCCGGAAGGCCCCGCAGTCGGGTGTATCCGAAAAAGGCATGCCGAATCCTCTTGAACCAAGTGCAACCGTTGCCTGAGAATCACGGGGGTGAACGCATTCGACCAGGGGCATCCGATGCCGACAAGATCTCTCCCGGTCGAAAAGGTCATTCCGTATCTTCGTGAAGCCGAAGTCCTGCTTGCGCAACGTCCGTCGTCCGACGACTTCGAGAGCGACGTCACGAACCAAGCGGGGAAAAATCGGTTCGCCGTCTGGTTCCGATTTCGTTTGCGCAGAGGTTTTGTCGTTGGCCTTTCGGCTAGTCAGAGTCACAACCGACCCAATATGGGTGCACAAAGGAGTTAGTTATGTCATGCCACGTACGCCTCAGTCGTCCTGGTTTCTTTGCCGATCGTCTCCCAACACGTGCTGCGTGGATCAAAGCGATCGTGTCCACGCTCGCGGTCGTGGGATCGGCGCTAGCGATCGTGCTGCTGTCTTGCTTCGAAACGCCCGGGGCGTCAGCGCAACAAAAAGGTGAAAGCAATGCCATCTCAACTGCTCCAAGCGATGCAGTCCTGCCCAAATCGGAGAAGATGCGGGTGACCGGATGGTACAAGGTGTACTACTTCAAATTCAAACACGGCAAGGTCGAGGCCGCTCACACAATAATCGATAAATTGGTGATGGCCCGCCGAGCGGTCAAGCGGGAACCTTTACCGTTCTTTTTTGTGACAGGCGATTGGGACCACATGGTAATACTTCCGTTGCAGGATGGCCCTGCTGAATTGGCGTGGAGTCTCTCTCCCAATGACGAAGCATGGTGGAAGGCGCTCGCCGAAATTGAAGGAAGCCCGCAAGCCGCCAAGGATCTGGTCGCAGAGTTTCGTGGCTCAATAGCTCGTCGCAAGATGGACGTCCTCTACCGTCGTCATTAGTGTCCGCCAAGGTGCCCAGGGTGTCCGGCGTCCACCATCTGCTGCCGGGTGAGTACGGGTCGGGTACGGATGGTTTTGTCGCTCGGTTCTCGACCCACCTTTCAACGACACAATGGGCGAGGGAGGCGAGGTCGCTGTAGCCCGAGGGGCCCTGATAGAATTCTTGTTTCCAGGGCTATGTCTTGCCGTCGTCGTAGCTCGCCCACAAGGTTTCCTGCACGCGGTCGGTGGGTAGTCCGGGGCCGGAGTAGAGAAGGATTCCCGGCTGGCCTGTTGTCGGCCCGCATCCCGTGACATGGCGGCCTGGCAGTGATCAACTCGGCCAGTTTTTCGTGCCACGGTGCCCTCGGTTGCCGATCGGCGTCATCCGTCCACCCCCCGGACACTCCCAGGTATTTGGATCTGGGGCTGGGGCCCGCGGGTTTCGGGGTGCGGGCATGGCCGCCCTACACGCCACCTCGGCCGGCTCTATACTGGCTGGGACGAGTACGTAAGCCGAAGGGCCACACATGAAACGTTTGCACAGGACCCACAACGACATCATGAGCGGACAGCTTGCTCTCATCCGAATATTTTTGTTGGGTTTGCTGGTGGCCCTCGTCGTTGTCGACCCGGTGTACACCGGGGAACCGCCCACGCGCTCCAACACCATTTTTTTTAACGGCCGCGACCTCACCGGATGGTCGACAACTCAGCCCCAGTATTGGTCGGTCAAGGACGGTATCATCGTCGGGCATTCCCACCAGGAATTAGCGAGCAATGAACTGCTTTGGTCCACGGTGGAGGTGCAGGATTTTTATCTTGCCCTCGATGTGAAGCTCACGCCGCACGACCGAAATGGGGGCATTCAATTTCGATCTCGCCCGGGCGCGAATCCGGGCCTGGCAATTGGGTACCAGGCTGACATGGGACAGATCGCCGAGCACGGCAATCTGTGGGGACGATTATTCCATGAGGGCGGTCGCGGGATACTCGATTGGAACACGCACGGAGCCGAGGTGGTGAAGTCGGGCGACTGGAATCGCTATGAGATCCTCGCTGTTGGGCATCGCATCTGGACCGCGGTGAACGGCAGGCTGTGTACGGCGATTGACGATCCGCAGGGCGAACTGTCGGGCCAGATCGCCCTGGAGATAAATCAAGGGGCACCAAAAACAGTGCGATACCGGGTCGCAGCATTCACTCGTGAACCGGTGATCAAGCTGGCGGGATTGAACGAAGCGCAACTTCTCTCGCGTTTGAAGAAGCAGGTAGCCCCCAAACCGGCACCATTTATCGTGGCCGAAGGACTGACCGTCGAATCGTTCGCGACCGAGCAGTTATCCAACCCCGCCAGCATCGATGTAGACGATCGCGGTCGCGTGTGGGTGGCCGAGGCGTTCAACTACCGTAAGAAGACCCGCCAGGCGGGTGACCGCATCTTGATTCTCGCGGACAGCAACGGCGATGGGAGAGCTGACAAGACTAAGGTCTTTTATCAGGATCCCGACATCGATGGAGTGCACGGCGTCTGTGCGCTCGGCAACCAGGCAATCGTTTCCGCGCCCGACAGAATTCTCCTTCTGACCGACACCGATGGAGACGATCAGGCCGATGCAAAGCAGGTCTTGTTTNCTNGGNAAAGTNNTNAACCCNGTTNNCGGNCAGCATGACCATGCGATTCANGCGGTGATGTTNGGACCNGATGGNCGNCTCTATTTCAACTTCGGNAANTTCAANGCNGAGNTGCGNCGTGAGGANGGAACNCTNGTCANGGATNTTTTNGGCAATCCNGTCAACAACAGCCGCCAGCCTTACCAGGAAGGGATGGTCATTCGGTGNGAACTGGACGGCAGCCGTGTCGAAGTGCTCGGACACAACTTTCGCAATAACTGGGAGGTGACCGTCGATTCCTTCGGTTCGATGTGGCAGTCCGACAACGACAACGGGTCGAGTTCCTGCCGTGTGAACTTCGTGATGGAATACGGTAACTACGGTTANCGCGACGAGCAAACCGGTGTCGACTACCGCACCAGACGCACCAATATGGAAGCCACCATGCAACGCCGTATGTGGCACCAGAATGATCCCGGTGTGGTGCCCAATCTGCTGATCACCGGCTCGGGCGCGCCGACCGGTATCCTGGTCTACGAGGGCGATCTGCTGCCCGAGCAGTTTCGCGGGCAGATGATTCACGCCGAGCCCGGTCGCAATCGAGTGTGGGCGTTTCCCACCAAACGGGCTGGCGCGGGATATTCCGCTCACATCGTCGATCTTGTCCGCAATGATGTTGACCGCGACTACCGTCCCTCAGATGTCTCGGTGGCGCCGGACGGTTCCTTGTTTATTGCCGACTGGTTTGACCCGGTTGACTGCTGCCATCGCACGATCAATGACGCGGGTCGCATCTTTCGAGTTGCTCCTCCCGGTCGACCCTATGCGGTTCCTGCCTACGATTACCGAACGCCCGCCGGCGCCGTAAAAGCGTTGCGGAGTCCGAATCTGTCTGCGCGCTACAGGGCCTGGACGGCCCTGGTCGCAATGCAGACCCGCGCTCGCCCTGCGCTGGAACTGATGGCGGCCGACCCGAACCCGCGATTCCGCGCCCGCGCACTCTGGATATTGGCCGCCATCAGGGAGGGTGCCCCCCAGGCGATCGAGACGGCTTTGGGAGATGAGGCAGAAGACGTGCGCGCCCTCGCGCTGCGGATCGCCCGTCGCCACCGTTTGCCCCTGGAATCCCACGTGCGACGGTTGGTTCACGATGATTCTGCCTTGGTACGTCGTGAATGTGCGGTCTCTCTACACCGGCTCGAGTCCCCTGAGTCCGTTCAGCTTTGGGTGGAACTGGCCGCGCAATACGATGGCAAAGATCGTTGGTATTTAGAGGCGCTTGGCATCGGCGAAAAAGGGAAGGAAGCCGCCTGCCTCGACGCCTGGATGAAGACGACCGGCGGCGCCTGGAAGAGGCCGGCGGGGCGCGACATCGTGTGGCGTTCGCGCGCACCGCAAGGCGCGCTGTTGCTCGCCAGGTTGCTCCTTGATCCCGACGTGCCTCCCGCGGAACATCCGCGCCTCCTGCGGGCCTTGGACTTTCATAAGGGTGAACAAAAACAAATCGCGCTGACCGCGCTTCTNCAAGCTGATTCCAAGCGCAACCCAGCGACCTACCTGGAAGCTTTCCAGCGCGCCACCCCAGAGTTCCTCAAGGCACATCCCAGAGTCATGAACCAGGTCGAGTCCTCCTTGATCGCCAGCAAGGGGACGGTCACCTTCGTGGACCTGGTGGCCCGCTTCAACCGCCGCGACCTGANCGGCCATTTGATGGACATGGCGCAGAGTGACCCCGAAAAGGAACCCGGCATTCGAGCGGTCGGGCAGATTATCGCGTTTCAGCAGTGGGAGCCGATCTGGAAGGCCCTGGCGGATCCAAGTCGCTCTACGGCTTTCATCAAGGCGCTCGGTTACGTTGACAATGAGCATTCAAGAAATTACCTGACCGGTGTCGTAACCAATGAATCTCAGCCCGAGGCCACTCGATTACTCGCGATCGCGGCGATGGGGCAGACTTCGACCCCAGCGCGTGAACTGGTGAAACTTGTGCAGCAGAACAAGCTGCCACAAGAGTTTCTGGCCCCCGCCATCCGGGCACTGACGTTGTCACCGGGCCCCGATACCCGGATGTTTGCGGCTGGAAAAGTGCATCTTCTGGTTCCGGCCGAAGGCCGCTGGCCACTCGAGAAATTGTTGGCCGCCTCCCCCAACATCAGCCAGGGATTGGCCGCCTTTCAGAAAGGTGGCTGTATCAAATGCCACAAAATCGGTGACCAGGGTCAGGATTTCGGTCCGGCCCTGTCGGCGATTGGCACCAAGCTCACTTCGAAGCAACTGTTCTCGGCCATCCTGAAACCCAGCGAAACGATCAGCCAGGGTTACGAGGGCGTGATTGTCGTGACAGACGAAGGTACTTTGCACACGGGCTTTGTCACCACCGAAACGAAAGAGACGTTGACTCTACGCATTCCCGGTGGATTGCAGAAGGAGATTCCCAAGGAGACCATCGATTTTCGCCAACGTTCGAAGGTCTCGCTGATGCCCGCGGGTATTGACGCCGTACTTTTGCCACGCGAACTGGTGGACCTCGTGGGCTGGTTGAAGACGCAGCGAACGGTGAAGACAAAGTGAGTNTCGTTGACAACCCGCAGCAGAGAGTGTGAGGAAAGCGCCGTCGTGGCGTTGTCTGCTAGGTCGACCGACCCCACATTCAGTGGCCGGCGTCACCGTCGGCGGATCGTTATCAAGGTTCAACTTGGCGGGCGTCAGGTGGTCGACTTCCTGGCGACGAAATCCAGTCCGGTAGGAAATCGTGTAGATGTGGGCTCTTGTTTCCCCGTCGTAGCACTGGATTTCGACCTCGCTCGTTCGAGCCGATACGCGCCGTCGCGAGAACTCATCGGACGACCCTACACGCCGCTTTCGGCGGACGTCCGTCTCCGCGTTGAGCGGCGCAAATGCCGTGATTACAATACGCGCCGAGTCGCTTCAATGAACCGCTGAGGGCATCATGATGGACGGATTTCGACGCGGTACACGGTGGGTGTTCTTGTTCATCATCGTCGCGGCGCCCGTCGTAGCTGCCGACCCGTTCGACCGCCAGGCCGCCGAGATCCTCAAGATTTCCGGTGTGCCGGGCGGGCTGATCGTGCACGTCGGATGCGGCGACGGCCGCTTGACCGCGGCGTTGCGCGCCAACGACCGGTACCAGGTCTTCGGACTCGACCGGGACGCCGGGCGCGTGCGGCATGCCCGCGACGACCTACTGCGGCGGCGACGGTCCGTTCCTCTCCACCCTACCTCGCCTGGCTCTCGATTGGCGGNAGCCGATTGGGTGTCCCGCCGGGCCACTNGTGAAACGTCTGCCGGGCTGTCTGCTGGTGGTGGGTTGCGGCGTGGAGCCTGGTGTCGAGCTAACGTCGAGGGGGTTCGGGCCGGTAGTGGACATCGACCAGCTCGTTCGCTGTCCACTCCTATGCGAAACACTTCGCCCGTCTGTGCGTTGAGTCCCATCAGTGAGACCGAGTGCTGGTTGCCCTCTTTGATGTTGAATTCGNCCACNCACTCTTTNTATTTCCATGCGTAGGTGGTCTTGTATGCGGCTCCCTTGGTATCCGCGTCGACCCAGGTCCCGATGATTCGTTCCCAGTTTGATTTCCGGAGGAGGTCTCCCCGGTTTTCGGCGGCCGGGGCAATTGCCNCGGGGGACACCGCTGGAGCGGAATCGACACCCGCAGTCGGCTCCACGGATTCCGAGGGCATTTCGCCTCAGCGTCGCTCGACTGGGAACAACCCGAGACAAAAGCGGTTCCGCACACGTCCACGATGGCGCTCTCCGATCGGTGGGCTTGAGTTGGTGCCAGAGGACCGGACTCGTGTAAACGATGCTCGTTTCAGCGCGGCGACACGGCGGTTACACCTGGAAATCCGCGTGCAGGAGTCGGTGGAAGTGAAACATCGGTGCCTCGCATCGAGGAGCGTATACGCCCTGCTGGTAAACTCCGGAGTGGAGTCCCGCCTGGACTCGGTGACAGATCTCGATGTCTTCCTGTTGAACCTGGTCGGACGCGATCAGTGACTGTTCCAGGAAACCAGTCTCGGCAGCGCCTTCGTGAAAATAATCGAAAACGATGAGGCAACGGTCGACAGAGAGTGGGATGACCGTATTCGTGTCCATCCAGGGTCCGTATCGGTTGACCATGAAGTTGGGATAAATCCACGCGTAGTCCGCATGCTGACCGACGCGCCGGGCAAAGTCCGCCGACGCATCACTGCTGGGGGATGATGCGGCTGGACAGGATTGCAGCGACCATCGTTCTCCCAAGGTACTCCGGTACGACGCGATATCCAACTGGCCCGTCAACCCGGGATGGACGTGGGCAACATGGTAGCCACCATCCAGGTAGTTATCGACGAACACCTTCCAGTTGCAATCGATCGGGTACATCACCCGGCGAACAAATTGGACGTTCTCGAATGGATGATCAGCAAAGGTATCGAGCAGAGGCGCCAGCTCCGTTTCCAGCGGAGCTGAGGGGTTGCCGAAGTGCAGGGCGATCAAAGGACCCCACTGACTGAGCTCGATGGGTTTGAGGTCCAGATTGCGTTGTCTCAGGGATTGCAGCGGACCGGCCAGGGGCGCCTTGGTCAGTTTACCTTGTCGATCGTAAGTCCATCCGTGGTAGGGGCAGACCAATTGCTCCGTTGTGCCTTCTCCCGAAGCGACGCACGTTCCGTGATGAGAGCAGATATTGTAGAAGGCCCGCGGCTCGCCCTCGTCGTCAAGAACAACCACGTACGGCCACCCCAGGAAGGTCCCGCTGAAATAATCACCCGGCTGCTGCAATTGATCCTGGCGACCGACGAAAAGCCACTGATTCCGGAAAACCGCATTCTTTTCCAGGTCCAGGAATCGACTCGAGGTGTACCAGGACGCCGGAGGCGTGGCCGCACGCTCGATCGGATCGTTCGATTGAAAGCGTAGGATCTCTTCGTCCAGGTCGATCTCCGGTTGCATAGAGTGAGCCCTTGTCACACGGTTTGCCCGGTTCCGGTCTAAACGATCTCTCGGCTTCCAGCAACCTCACGCCCGGCGGCTGGAGCTCCTCGGTTCGCGTCGGCCAGGCAGTGATCACCTCGGCCAGTTCTTCGTGACCGAGTGCCACCGGTTGACGATTGGCGTCATCGTTCCACTCCCAGGACACTCCCACGTCCTGTAGCATGTTCCATAAGCGTAGAGCGGCTTGGGAGTTATGAGATTGGACCCGCGGGNTCGATTCCCGCCGTCTCCACTTGGAACCGTCCCTGCCGTCGATTGCCATGGGTGGACAAACGGCGCCAGGACCCCTGTCATGGTCGGCGTTTTCGCTTTGCGGAGTGGCCCGTTCGCGGGTTACGATACTGCCAGCCGACGGCGGCAAATAACGGGCTTCCCCGCGCGGTTGAGTCCCCGCACACGCTCCGAGTTCGGGATCGCCGCTTGTCGAAGGATGTCGGTTCTGCGTGGCACCGAATCGCCGCAACGGTCTTGGCTTGGTCGTCCCGTAGCGTTATCAAGAACGGGTCGGAAACGACCCGGCCGGCGTTGTCACCGATTCATTACNACCGGATTNCCGGGCGAGAATGTCCATTCTCAGGTTGAGAAGTGTCGAATGAACGAAGCCCTGCGTGGAACACGACTGGTGAGGTCCGATGGTTGATCCAATGAGGCTCGCAGCGAGCCTGTTCGTCCTGCTGACGTCGATCGGCGCGACTTGCGTGCTCGGGCAGGCCGAAGATCTGGCATGCGATGACGATAGCGCCAAACGGGAACGCGCGCGTTCCACCACCCCGTCGTTGGACAAGCTGGCCGCAGAGTATCCGCAGCAGATCTTGCCGCTGGTGCTGCGTCATTGTGGAAAGTGTCATTCGAACGGAGAGAAAAAGGGCGATCTGGATCTCGGGCGTTTCAAGACCATCGCCGATGTGCGCAGTCACTCGCGCGTCTGGCAAAAAGTGCTGCGCCGGCTGCGCGACGGTGAGATGCCTCCCAAGAACAGTCCTCAGCCGTCGCCNGCGGACCGAAAGCGATTGGTCGANTGGTCCCAGAAGTACCTGTTGGCCGATGCGCGGGACCGTGCTGGTGATCCGGGGCTGGTGCTGATGCGGCGTCTGACGAAACCGGAATACAACTACTCGATTCGNGACCTGACCGGTGTCGACCTGCGACCGGCCAAAAAGTTTCCCGAAGACTCGGTGGCCGGCGAAGGATTCGCCAATACGGGTGAATCGCTGTTCATGGCGCCGGATTTGCTTCCGCGATATCTTGACGCCGCCCGGCAGGTGTCCGCGCATGCCGTTCTGACACCGTCCGGCATTCGCTTCTCGCCGAGCATCGATCCGCACGACTGGATCGCCGAAGCGGCCCAGAGGATCAAGGACTTTTATGCTCAGTTCACCAACCAGGAGGGGCGACTCCCGCTCACCGACTACCTCGAAACAACGCTCCGTTTCCGTGACCGTGATCTGTCTGTCGAGCTGACGCTGGAGGAGTTCGCTGCGCAACGGGAACTCACAGCGGGGCCAGCGCTGAGCCCGNTGTATTTGCGGCTGCTTTGGGAGTCGCTGAATGATCCGCAAGGTACGGGTGAAGTGGCCGAAGTCGCTCGGCAGTGGCGTGCCACCAAGACGATCGTGGTGAAGGGTGCACAGGACGCGGTGATGCAGATCNAGGCTGCCAATAGCAGCGATCCGGNTGATTCGACGACCTTTCAACACGCCCCCATTCCGGGAGTGTTTGGCAATCCCGGTCCGTATGGCTTCTCAAACGTCACTGGGAAAACTGCCGACGCAGGTTTCATTTGGAATCCCGGCAGTCATTTCGTTGTCGACTTCGGCAAACCAAAGCAGATCAAACAAGTTCGTCTGTGGAGCGGTTACGGTGGCGGAGTCCGCGGCGCGAACATGCAGGTGGCCTACGCCGATGCGCCGGACGGTCCGTATACGGTGCCCGCGGGTGGAGACTTCAATTACCTCACGTCCAGCGGTGGCGGGGTGCTCCAAGATGGCAAACCCTCGCCCGATTTTTCGGGCTCTTATCACTATGAATTCGAACCGGCCACCGCCAGGTACTGGCGCGTCTCGATGGTCAGCGTGACGTCCGGACACATGCCTCGGACCACCACCATCGCGTTTGGACCAATGCCCGATCTGGTGGCGCCCGGTCTGACGGGAGCCATCGCCAGCAGGCAGTCACAGTTGTGGAAGTTCAACAAGCAAGCCAATCACCTGATTGGTTCACTCGGCTTGTTCGGCTCACACGTGATTCCGCTGACCGACGAGTCCGGGAAACCGAAGCTCGACGCGGATGCGTACTCATCGTTCGCGCGGCTGTTTCCCCTGGCCGTCTGTTTCGCTCCCGTCATTCCGGTCAACCGNGACGTGACGGTGGAGTTGTCCCTGCGCGAAGATGAGGCGCTGTCTCGACTGGTCCTCGACGAAAATGAGCGAGGTCAGCTCGATCGCTTGTGGGACGAGTTGCATTACCTTTCGCGGGAGCCGGTCGAAGTCCTGTACAACACCAGGCAGTTTATTGGCTTTCAGCCCGCTGATCGCATCGAGAACACGAACAAGTTCGCGGAACTGATTCCGTCGTTGCAGGAGCGAGCCACCGCGTTCGACCAGTCAGTGCCCGCTGCCGAACCGAGACAGCTCAGCGCCGTCATCGAATTGGCCGCCCGCGCCTGGCGGCGCCCCCTGTCGACAATCGAGACCGATGACCTGACGGGGTTGTATCGACTCCTGCGCCGCAAACAGGCCCTCCCGCACGATGCCGCGATCCGTACCGTCATCACGCGAGTCCTGGTTTCACCCCATTTCCTGTACCGCATCGAACGCCCAGCCCCTGGCGAACGGGCGGTGACGCTATCCGGCTGGGAGCTGGCGAGCCGTCTGAGTTACTTTCTCTGGTCCTCGATGCCCGATGATTCGTTGCGGACTTCAGCGCGTACCGGACAACTGCCGGACGCTGACGTGCTCACGGCACAGGTCAGCCGCATGCTGAAGCACGCCAAGGCGCAGGCCCTGGCAACAGAGTTCGCCGGCCAATGGCTGCAGTTCCGCGGTTTCGACCAGTACGATGGAAAAAGTGAAACGCGCTTTCCGATGTTCACGCCGGAGTTGCGAGTGGCTATGAATCGGGAAGCCACCGAGTTCGTTTCGGAGATCGTCCGCAACGACCGCAGCATTCTGGAATTCCTGCGGGCCGACCACACTTTTCTGAACGACCGACTGGCCAGCCACTACGGGATCCCGAATGTCGACGGTCCCGAGTTCCGCCGCGTCGACGGCGTGGCCCGCCTGGGACGCGGCGGAGTCATGGCGATGGGGAGCGTGTTGACGAAGCAATCGGGCGCGTTGCGAACCAGCCCCGTGCTGCGCGGCACGTGGGTGGTCGAAACACTGCTCGGTCGCCGGATTCCCAATCCACCAGACAATATCCCGCAGTTGGATGAAGACGAAGTCAACAAAGATGGCTTGACGATGCGACAACAACTCGAACGCCACCGCGCCGACGCGACCTGCGCGACCTGTCATGCGAAGATGGACCCTTACGGCTTCGCACTGGAAGCCTACGATCCGATCGGTCGACTTCGTGNGCGGGACCTGAATGGGAACCCGATCGATGCGCGCGCCGATCCACAGGATGAAGAAGCCTTCGAGGGGCTCACCGGCCTGCAGTCGTATCTTCTGAAACACCGCGACGAATTCACCAGACAGTTCTGCCGAAAGCTGACCGGATACGCCTTGGGCAGAGCCGTCGAGCTTTCCGACGAGCCGTTGCTGGATGCCATGCAGACTCACTTAAAGAAGCATGACTACCGGTTCTCAATCGCGGTACAGACGCTTGTGAACAGCCGTCAGTTCCGCCAACATCGGGGCCAGAACGATCCCGGGGAAACTGCGCCATGAGACCATCACACCGTCGTATCTCTGACCACCGGTTACCTCGCCGTACGATGTTGCGAGGTTTGGGAGCCAGCATCGCGTTACCCTGGCTGGAATCGATTCCGGTGTGGGCCGATGAAACGAAGTCTCGCCCGTCGAACGAGCCACCCGTCCGTTTTGCCTGTGTATTCGCGGGCAACGGCTTCGCGAAGAAACACTGGTGGGCCAAACAAGCCGACGGCACGCTACAGCTGGGTAAAGTGCTCGCTCCCGTCGAGGCGTTCAAAGAGAAGCTCACGTTCATCCGNGGGCTCTACAACCCCAATGCGCGCGGTTGCGGCATCCACAGTTGTATGACCGGCAATCTGCTGACCGGCATTCGCCTGGCTGCCGGCGGACGAATCCGCGCCGGCGTGAGCGTCGACCAGATGCTGGCGGAGCATATAGACCGCCAAACCAGAGTCAACAGCCTCGTGCTCGGCTGTGAGAANCCGTACGCCGGCATCCATGCGGGCTACTCGATGTTGTACAGCTCGCATATTTCATGGTCTGCTCCGACAACTCCTGCTCCGCTGGAACTCTATCCGGCAGCGGCTTTTGACCGACTCTTCGGCGACGGCGGCGTACGCCGCGCCGACGCTAGTGTGCTGGACTCGGTTCTGGCGGACGCNCGTGCCCTGCGCGGCCAGGTCAGCGTTNCGGATCGTCGCAAGCTCGACGAATACCTGAACTCGATTCGTGAAGTCGAACGCCGCATCGAAGACGCCGGCAAGGATCGGCGCCTGGAAGGCTGGCGGCCGACGATCGATAAACCGGCCATGAAACGACCCGGGGACGAGATACCGCAGGACATCGACGTCCACATGAAGCTCATGTCGGACCTGCTGGTGCTCGCGTTTCAGACCGACACCACGCGCGTCTGCACTTTGAAACTGAATAACGACCATTCGGGCATGCGGTTNCCGAATCTGGGCATCGACCACATCATCCACCACCTGCTGTCGCACGAAGAAGACAACCCCGACTGGCTGCGAGTGAACCAGTATTTCCTCAGTCATCTGGCCCGCATTCTTGAGGGTCTGGACGGCGTTCAGGAAGGCGACCGCACACTGCTGGACAACAGCATGATTCTGTTCTGTTCCAGCATGTTGACGGGATACCACGACAACACGCAGCTTCCGGTCCTGCTGTTCGGCGGCGCCGGTGGACAACTGAAGACGGGACGCGTGCTGGACTACTTGGAGAGNGACAACCGCAAGATGTCCAGCCTGTACCTGTCCCTGATGAGCAAAATGGGCCTACACCTTGACGAGTTCGGCGATTCTTCGCAGCCGCTGGCAGACATCTAATGAGTGTGGCGCGGCGGTGTGGTCACGGTATACGCAATGCGTTGACCTTCCGGCAACACCGAATCATATGCGGGGCTGCACGGTCCACTCGCCGGACACTCCCCGCGTTGCGGCTCGTCGGTTGCCAGAGGCTGCGGGCTTTGGGATGCGCCGAGCGTCCCCACAACGTTGGCTCGATCGTCTTCGCGTGCCGGGGCTGCTAGNATAGNGTGATGCAACACGTCACGCACCAGCGACGCCCGCTGCTCCGCACACTGGCGGCCGTACTCCTTTGTCCTGTCATGGTGACTGCCGGCGACCGCACCCCCGCTCCGGTCGCTGAAGACATTCTCCGATCTCCCATGCCGGAGAACCTGGTAACCCTGATTGGTGCGCTGCGCGGTTCCGGTTGCGGTCCAAAGCACACGGATGTGGGTGACGCGATTGTTGGTCTTGGATCCAAGTCGGTTCCCCGCCTGGTAGCCCGGCTGGAAGGGTCCGACAAGTGGTGGATCCAGCTGGAAACGATCCACTTGCTGGGATTAATCGGCTCGGCCGCAAAAGGGGCGCTCCCGGCGCTGGATAAGTTTGTCAGTGAAAAACACCACCCGTTGCCTGCCCGGTTTTCGCTGGTGACCGTCGCGGCGATTCGTGAGGATGTCGCCTTCCTGACCGAGATGGTCGAGAAGCGGCACACGGCTCCTACCGGGTTCGCGATCGAATTGCTCGGCCGGATGGGGCCCACAGCCGGCTCTGCGGTCCCGGCTCTGCAAAAGTACATTGTGAACCGACCACTCGGTAATTCCCGTTCCACGGCGATCGCTGCGATCAAGGCGATCACGACTCCCGATCGTCCCTGACGGGCCCCGCGGCCGCCGGTTGCCGATTGACCCCGGCAGTTCCTCGACCAGGTGTCCCCGGCCAGCTCCCTATACGCCACCTCGCGGGTCTCTATATTGGTGTCAGCGAGATCCGTCCGCCGCAGGGGCCACACATGAAACGTCTGCTGGGAATGCTGCTCGTGCTGGGGCTGTTGGGGTGTGGATCGAACGAGGCCCAAAGCGTCGCCGCGTTGGAGAAGCTTGGAGCGAAACTCACACGTAATGGGCAACACGAAGTGATCTTCGTCAGCCTCGCCGACACCCAGACCACCGATGCAGCGCGGGATCCTCCGGAGGGGCTGACCGACATGCAGCGGGCCTTGCTCGAAAAAACCACGGTCACAGACGCCTCGCTGGTACACCTCCAAGGCCTGACCAGTCTCGAGACGCTGATTCTCGAAAACACCCCCATCACCGATGCGGGGCTGGTACACCTTGCGGAGTTGACCAAGCTGCACGAGCTCAACCTCAACAACACCCAGATCACCGATGCCGGGCTGGCGCATCTTGTGGGAATGACCGACCTCAAGGAACTCCAACTCGCATTCACCAAGGTCACCGACGCCGGTGTTGCCGAACTACAGCAGACGTTGCCGAACTGCAAGATCACCCACAAGTATGGAAGCTAATCACCGCGTCGCCTGGCGCAGAGAATGGCTTACGGCGCGTGACGACGGGCAAGCTGCCGACCACCTTCCGTAGGTCGATCCAAGGGGCCCAACGGGTTCGCTGGCGCATCGCGGGCTTGATCGACCACTCGGCGGAGTGTGGCCGATGCCGTGTGTCCTGCGGCGCCACCCGCGACGTGAACCTAGCGGCCTAGGTGTGTGGCGTCACCTCACGGTTAGGCCCGCAAGTGGCTGGCAAACCACGCCGCCGTACGTCGCCACATTTCTTTCGACAAGACGTGTCCCGTATCCTCCTCGATGAAGTGTGAGAAGCTCTGCGGGGCGTTCGCCGCTGCGTAAGCCGCGGCAATCGTCTGGACTCCATGTCGGACCTCGTCGATCGGGCTGCCCTGATCCAGTTCTCCAAAGTTCATGTGTAAAGGGCGCGGCGCGATCAAGGCGGCGATGTTCGGCGTTTCGCCGTATTCGAGCAAACCGGGTACGAAATTCGGAAAACAGTGCAGCATGTGCTCGCGGTGAATTGCTTTGTAGGTCGGCAGGCAGCAGTTGCACACGAAACACTTTAATCGCGGTTCCCAGGGACCGACCATGTACGTGTTGGTCGAACCCATCGAGTGACCGTAACAGCCTAGATGATCCGATTGGACTTCGCGTCGTTGGACGAGCAGATCGACTGCGTGTCGGATGTCAAGAATATTCTTCCACGCCAGACATTTTCCGTTGACCAGATAACGCAAGAACTCGAACCGTTCGTAATTTCCGCCTTTCAACTTCTCGTCACGACGCTCTCCGAAGCACAACATGTCGGGACAGAGCACAACGTAGCCTTCCTGCGCCAGTGCGGCTCCCGTGTGGTGCATAGGGGCGCCGTCTAATCCGGCCGGCTCATTTTTACCGTAGCGATACTGGTGCTGATGCAAACAGATCACAGCAGGTGCCGGTCGGCTTGCCGAGACACCGTCTGGAATCAGCAACAACGCGGGCACCCGATCGTTCGGGTCGACTTGATAGTAGAGCGACTCGATCGTGTAACCATCGCGTTTGATCGTCTCGCGCAGGCGGACATTGAGGTTCTTCGTTTGTGGCCACGGACCGCCCAGTCCGGCCAGGAGTTTTTTGCGGAACACGTCGGTCGACAGAATCGGTTTGTCCGCCGCGGGCAAGGAGGCGCCTGCCACCAACAATGCCGACGGGATGCCACCAACAGTATTTTTCAAGAACCGGCGTCGTGGCAAAGGGGTCATTCGTCGCCTTTCACAAGCGCATGTACATTGAAATCAACGTGACGGCGAAGCCAACTCGCTATGGCAATACTGTAACATCCGGTGAGCCACGGTGGGATGCGACTGCCCGGCACTGCAGTCCGTCACGCGGTGCGGGTGGGGCGTTTGCTGATCGATTCCACAAACGCCCCGACCGCTCTATTTCTGCTGGCGAAACCGATACAGCCCTTTGTCGGTTCGCATGATCAGAGAATCCGAGATTGCCGCGGGCGATGCCATGATCCGGCCGTCGAGTTGATTCTTTGCGACCACTCGATACGCACGATTCGGTTTGATCACGGTTACCTTGCCGTCGTGCGAGGAAAAGTAAACGTGACCTCCGGCCAGCAGCGCGGACGAGGAATAGTCGCCACCGACTCGCTTCGCCCACACGATCGCACCGGCCGCGACGTCGATGCAAGTTGCGACCCCGCTGTCATCGATCAAGAACATCAATCCGTCGTGCAAAACCGGAGACGGTTTGATGGGTGTGCCTTTCTTGATCACCCACTCGACATGCGTGTCTGACACGTCACCGCTTCCGTCCACTCGGATCGCCCACATCCCCAGCGTGGAGTGGGCGGCAGAAAAGTACACGACACCGTCGGCGAACAAGGGTCGCGATGCCTGCGAGTATCCACGGCCGTGGTAGCAGCGCCAGATTTCTTTGCCGCTGTCCGGCTGGTAGGCGGCGATCCACTGGGGACCGAGGCAGATTAACTGTGCGCGTCCCAATTTGTCCGTTATCGCAATCGCAGTTGAAAAGGCCTTGTGCATGTCGGCATCGGGGTCGACCATCGCCGGACGATCGGTTTCCCACAGCGACGCACCGGTCCTCTTGTCGAGCGCTGTCACGAACTGCCGCTTCACCCCATCCTGAATCAACACCAGCTTGTCGTCGTAGAGCATCGGCGAACCGCCGGCGCCGACATTGTGAATGACCGGCAGTTTTCGATGCCAAACGACCTTACCGCTCTTGCAATCGACGCAGAAAGTTCCGTTCTCGCCGAAATGACAATAGATATTTGAATCGTCGAGGACCGGTGTGGGAGAGGCATAAGAATTCAGTGGATGAATTGCCTCGGGCAGCTGAATCGTATCCAAGGCGATCGTTCTCAGCAGGTCGCCCGATTCAAAGTCGAGCGAGAGCAACCTCAGTTCGATCGTCTTGGTAGCCGTTAGCAAAGTGGCGAGGCCGGCCGATTGTTTCGAACGGCCGGCGGTCTTCTTCAAGGCAGCCTGTTTCTCCTCGCCGCTCGCCGCTTTCGCAATCGCCGTCGTCAACCAGATTACGCCCCCCCGCGATCACGGGCGATGAATGCCCGCGACCAATTAGTTCGGTTTTCCAAACGATGTTCTTCTCTTCACCAAACTCCACCGGCACGTTGGAGGAATCGGCAACGCCATCACCGCGGGGTCCGCGGAATTGGGGCCAGGAGTCGTCGGCGATGGCGGCTGGTGCGAACGACAAGACGGCGATTGTGATGAACAGATGGCGGATGAGGGTGTGGAAAGGTAACGGACCGCCGCCGGCCGCCTCGCCTCGCGGGGCGGGGGACGTTGGGTTGCAAACTCGGGAGAGGGAATTCGCGTTGTTGGAATAAGCTGGAGTGAAACGAATGCGCGCCCTCATTTCACTCAGAAGGAGAGCCTAACACGATTCAAACAAACCGATCCAACGAGCTCTTGTCACCCTCCCGAGCCTCGACTGGTAGACAACAATAACACCACCGGCAAGAGCGCGGAATCCGCCGCTAAGATCCTTGGACCACCGGCCGATGGCGTGATCGCCATGGGGGTGCCGCGTCAAACTGGGTGCTTACGTGATCCACGAATTCGGTCGCTGCACGATGTCGATCCATTGAACGCTCTGGTGTCCCTCGGAGCAAATGACGCCCCTTTTCACACCCCTAATTAACGGTTTCTTGTTCTCTGGCGGCGGCGGCTGTCGACATATCAGCTGGAGGGGCACACCTGAAATGTTTGTTGCGAATGTTGCCGGCCTATCCGCCCGTTTTCGTTTCGTCAGCGGTGGCTCTCGATCACCCGGTGTTGCGGCCACGAGCGCGCGGCTTCGAGACCCGCTTTCGTACGCTCCTCGATCCGCCGGCGTTCGCACTGAGCAAACGCGGAGAAGATGTTGCAGATCAACACTGCTGACGCACACGCGTATCGATGGCTCGGGCGCTGACCGTGCGGAATCCGTGGGACTTATTCCGCAGATCCTCGACGAGTTCGTTCTGCGTCTTCGCCGTTTTGTGTTTCTAGTCCGGCCCGTGCAGATCGATACGGAACTCGCGCACCATCGTTCTCGTGGTCG
>PADE01000209.1 GCA_002702965.1 Planctomycetaceae bacterium | reverse complement strand
CCTCCGAATGTTAATCGGCAGAAAAACGGAACAACGAACCGAATACGGTGGCTTGAAATCTACTGCCATCGGGTGCGACGGCCGGCCCTTCGGTCAAACCGCCCTCGATTTCGGCCGTTCGGGTGAACAATAACTCGAGCTTGGCGTCGGCCGCCACGATCGAATTACCAGTCGGATGTGGCAGGCCGTCATGCGATGGTTCTGCCGGCAATCCGATCGAGTTGGCGAGCACAAGAATTCCGATTGCCAAAGTAGCACGCATGGTGGGACTCGCTATGGGTCAAGTGAAACTCGTCGGGGTGGTTACGACCCGACCGCCACCGATTGTAGGTCACCTCACGGGTGACCGCTAGCAACCGTCGCGCGCCGGTCGACCGCCTGATCAAGCTGGCCAGAATGGGGAATTCAGGCACGTTAAGAGAGGTTTGCGGGTCGCGTACGTTTAACGCTAGAGCATCTCCAATGGGGTGTCTCGGTTGGCGACGAAGCGGTACCTCAACCAGCCGACTAACCTGCCGACTGCGTGTGTGTTTCGCATTTCCCGGATTCGAGTGTCTCGATATGATGCCCGCCGGCACGGCGACTTGCGATCCTCAATGCACCACGGAGTCGAACGATGAATGGAGACAACATCCGTGAGGAAGCGACCCGGCTGCTCATGGGCTACGGCGCCCAATCGTTGGGCGCGTTACTACTGCTGTTGGCCTCGTGGATCGCGGCGGGTTGGATTTCTCGGATGCTCGGTCGGGGGCTGGAGCGGGCCCGCGTCGACCTCACGCTCACTCGTTTTGTCGCCCGGCTGGCGCGGTGGGTGATTTTGCTGCTGGCGATCCTGGGGTGTCTGGGGATTTTTGGCGTCGAGACCACCAGCTTTGCGGCAGTGATCGGTGCGGCCGGCTTGGCGGTCGGGCTTGCCTTTCAGGGAACACTGGCCAACTTTGCGTCCGGTGTGATGTTGCTGGTTTTTCGACCGTTCGAGGTCAATCACGTCATCAAGGCGGCGGGCCATACCGGGAAGGTCGACGCGATCGGCATTTTTGCGACGACGATCGACACCTTTGATCGCCGTCGCTTGATTATCCCGAACAGCTCAATATTTGGTTCGACGATCGAGAACGTTAGTTACCACTCCGTTCGCCGTGCTGATGTTCAGGTGGGGATCTCTTACGACGCCCCGATCGACCGCTGCCGGGAAGTGCTCGAGCAGGCCGTAGCCGGCGTGCCGCAACGGCTCGAGGACCCGGCTCCCGCGGTCATCGTGACCGGTCTGGGCCCCTCATCGGTCGATTGGTCAGTCTATGTGTGGGCCGTCCCGGCCGATCTTGGCAAGGTCAAGCAGGCTACCATCGGCGCTATCAAGAAAAGCCTGGAAGAAGCTGGCATCGGTATTCCCTATCCTCAGATGGAGGTTCATCTGCCAGGTCGAGACGGAGGTTAGCTCATCGGCTGGGCGTCTCGACGATGGCGCGCGTACTCCCCGCGTGCTACGGACGCGCCGCGCGCGGCGCATTCCGCCGGGCGGTCCGGGCACGGTTTCCGGAGAGTGCGAAGACCGAGGGATCGTCGATGATCCACGGGGTCGACCAGGTGTGGCCGTCGTCACCGCTGCAGACGTTAAAGAAAAACGTCTTAAAGTGCTCCGCCTGGTATCCGTAGGAATAGTTGGAGGCCAGGTGGTCTCGTGCGGTCAGCGGCTCAACGCCGGGTCGCGCGTAGTAGTGGATTTGACCGTCTCGTGTGCAGGAAATACCAAGTGTCCACCAACCGGTGGTGGGGATATGGATTCCCAAGAAATCGTCCCCATCGGCATCCGCTCGCAAACGCAGCTGCGCGTAGTCCCGGGTCTTGGTGCCGTCGGTTTTGCTTTCAAAATCGATAAACATCCCGGGCCAAAATGTCTCCGCCTTCTTCCGCGAGCCCAATCCGAACAGCGCTGTCGACTGCACGCTGTGTGTCACCGCGACACGGAAGGCAAAGTGTGGGCCCGTGCGATTTTCCCACTCTCGGGTGCGGGGTAAGAAGACCCTCACAACGGCGCTTGGTTCACGCGCCACGGGAATCCAGCCGTCGAGGCGCTCGTGCACATCGGCGATGAAATCGTCCTGTTGCATTTGGTAACTGGGATGTCCTGGAATTCCGGTTTGACACGACTGCAGTAGCAGGGATCCGTGGCTGCCGGATAGTCCGCCGGCCGGGGTTGGCACGCGTCGCACGGTATCCGGCTGTCCGCGCTTGACGCCCTCGTACCAACGATCGTTGGCAGCAATTCCGGTGGGAGTGCGCGAGTTCTGGTCGAGATCAATGGTACTTTTGGGGAGGTTGAACACATAACGCCAGGTCTCGTCTTCGAAGTTGTCTCCGACCGCGTCGAGCCGCGTTCCACTTCCGGGCACGCGTCGTTCGGCGTTGGCCACCGGGCTGAGCTGGCCCGTCAGCCCAAGCGCCAGAACCAGGAGCCAGTATTCCGGGGNGTGGGGATTGCGGATCATGGTGACAAGTATCCTTAACGAGGCACCTCCCCAGCTGACGCGCCGTGCGANCAGACGCATGACCGCCGGGNCCCGCGACGAGCTGTGGGGAGCACAGCGGGTTGCGCTGGGTAGGGGTGAAATGGGGCAGCTGTCCCCAATGTATCGGTGCCGCGAAGCTGGTAACTTCGCTCTGATTTGGGGATCGACCGCCGCGCTCCAAGCGAGCTGCATTGCCGGCCTAGAGCCGACTACTCATGCTGCAAGTCGCAGACCGCCCATTGGCCGTGGTTTTCGTCGACTCCGACCTTCAGATGCGCGGGCCGGATCCCGATTCGTTTTTCCAGCGCATCGAGGAGCCGCTGACCGATGTAGCGTGCTAGCAGTTCGGCCGTTGTGTTGGCGACCGGTAACAGCAGGCAATCGTCGCGCGGAAAGACCCACCGCCGATTTTCAAATCGGACTTCGACTTCATCGTCTCGCTCGGTNACTTGAATCTCCGCGTGTCTGGTCGGAAGTAGCATGTGGTGATCGAGCTCCTGGCTGATTTTCTGTAGTTCGTCGCGCAGCGCGAGAAAGTCGATCACGTACTGGTTCTCATCGAGTGCGCCGGGTACCTCGGCAAACACCTGGTAGTTGTGGCCGTGTAGGCGCTCACAGAGGTGGCCGGAAAAAGTGATGAAATGGGCTGCGCTGAAGATGCACTGTTCTTTTTCTAGATGCACGTGATAGCCGACCGTCATGGGAAAATACTCCTGCCGGGCAGGTGGTGGGTTGCCGTCGGTTACCGCGATTCCTCGAACCGCCGTCGAGGGGCACTGCACCGATGACCACGTTGGCGATGTGCCCAGCGTTGACCCTCTTGCGTGATGGCGTGCCTGGCGGCGATAACTTCTCTACAATGATCAGGATAACGCAAATGATCAGGATAACGCATCGCTTTTGCAGGTAAACGTACGAGGAGATTTCTGGCATGCGCAGCGCACAAACCGTGTTGGCTCTGACCCTGAGTGTTTTGGTCTGGAGCGGTGGCGTCACGGCGGATGAGCCTCCGCAACTTCGTTTTCGCAAGATTCAGCTCGATGCGCGATTTCGTAGCGAGGGGGTGGCCGTTGCAGACTTCGACCGAGATGGGAAGCGCGATATTGCGGCCGGTTTTGTCTGGTACCGGGCCCCGCGGTTTGAGATGCACGTCATCGCCGAACAACCGCCGTCGGATGGAGGCGCGCTGGCCGGAAAGCCCCCCCATTATCAACCTAAGGGGTACAGCAATTCGTTCGCGAATTTTGCGGAGGATGTCAACGGTGATGGCTGGCTTGATCTCATTGTGATCGACTTTCCGGGCAAGCCAACCTGGTGGTACGAAAATCCGAGACAGCTGGGTAAGTTGTGGACCAAACGGTTGATTACACCAGTCACGAACAATGAGAGCCCGCTATTGATCGATCTAACGGGTGACGGTCAGAGGGAGCTGGTCGCCGCGCTTGCGCCCGACCCTGCCAATACCGATGGTCCAGAGCGTCAGATGGCATACTTCCGCCGCTCGGCAGATCCCAATGCACGCTGGTCGACACACCCAATTTCTGTTTTGGGCGCTCCCGGTTGCCGCCGTTACTCCCACGGACTGGGTGTNGGGGATGTCAACGGTGATAACCGATTGGACGTACTGTGCGCAAACGGCTGGTGGCAGGCGCCGACGGCGGCGGCCTCCTCCTCCTCCTGGGAGTTTCACGCGGCGGAGTTTGGCGAACCGGCCAAGGACGAGAATCGCGCGGCCCAGATGTTTGTTGTCGATCTCGATGGCGATGGTGATGGCGATGTTCTCTCCAGCAGTCCGCACGCGTTCGGCATTTGGTGGCATGAGCAACAGCCGAACGGAGGTTGGATCCGCCACGAAATCGACAAGCGCTTTTCACAGTCGCACGGCATGTGTCTGGCGGATATCAACGGCGATGGTTTGCCCGACCTAGTGACCGGCAAACGCTGGTGGGCACACGGTGGTGGCGATCCGGGCGGTGATCAACCGGCCGTGTTTTTTTGGTATGAGTTGAAGCGCGAAAACGGGAAGCCCCGTTGGGTGGCCCACCAATTCGACGACAACAGCGGCCCGGGGACGCAGTTTGAAGTCAACGATGTCGACGGGGATGGCCAGCTGGACGTGGTCTCTGCGAACAAGAAAGGTGTCTATCTGTTTCTGCAGACTCGCGACTAAGTAGCCATCAAGGAAAATGCATGCTCGGGATCGATGGTGGGTTCCCGTTGTTTGAGATCGGATTGACACACCGTCCCGTTACGCCCAGGAATGGATCGATGACCGACACTTCACGTCGCGCAAAAATCGAAGCCATGTTAGTAGACGATCCGAACGACCCGTTCTTGCGGTACAGCTTGGCGATGGAGCTGGACAAAGAGGGCGAGTCCGAACCGAGCTTGGCGCTGTTTCGCGGGTTAATGGAGGATTCTCCGCCGCAGGTGGCTGCTTTTTTCATGGCTGCCCAGCAGTTGGCGCGCGGGGACCAACAGGCCGAAGCGGTTCGCACGCTACGCGCCGGGATCGACCAGGCCGAGGCCCAGGGCGAGGACCACGCGGCTGGAGAAATGCGTGAGTTTCTAGCCGGACTGGAACCTTCTGTGGAGTAACCGGTGGCCCCAGCGAGGCGCTCATTATTGTTGTATTGGTATCAGGGTGCGGTACAATAAATGCACCTATCGCGACGCCCTGAATGCGCGGTCGCCCCCCCTACTCTCTTCGAGGTACTCGACTGTGTTTGCTTCTGATCGCTCGCGCCGCGCGTCTCCCGCTCGCCGAAATGCATTCACGCTGGTTGAGCTGCTGGTGGTGATTGCAATTATCGGGACCCTCATCGCTCTGTTGTTGCCCGCTGTGCAGATGGCCCGTGAAACGGCTCGGCGGATGAACTGCGCCAGCAACCTCCGCCAGTTGGGTTTGGCGGCGGCACAATTTCACGATAAATTTCGTCGTCTGCCGCCAGGCTATCTCGGGGTGCAGCCCCACCGACAGGTTACCTGTGCGGATGACATACCANCCCAGTATGTGGGCACGCCGNCATTTTTGCTGCCCTATGTGGAAGCGGGTGCGGTGTTCGATCGCCTGGGAGCCAATTATAGCGACTTCCTCAAAGTGACGGAATTTACGCCTGGGGNCTGGTGGGCGTTGCAGACCACTGAAAATCCNCAGTATNTNTGGAATCCGGTGCCGACGCCCATCGACCCGGGCCGCGACACGTANGCGATGGCGACTGCAAAGATCGGTATGTTCGGTTGTCCTTCCAATCCCAGTCGGGTTGAGGAACGGGCCACGCTGTGGAACATGTTTCCCCTCGAGGATGGACGCTGTTGTAGTTTCCAATTCTGCGGTTCTACGATGAGTCACTTCGGGGCCACCGATTATTTTGGGGTCGCCGGAGGATTCGGGAATACCCCGGCCGTCAATCGCGGTGTTCGGAATCCTTGGAACCGGTATTTGGGTGCCTTCGGAAACCGCTCCAGGACGCGGTTTGCTGATATTCGCGACGGCACGAGTAATACGCTCTTGTTTGGTGAGGCGACCAAACTGTATCTTCCATATAATATCTACGGGGGCACCGACGCGGGGGTGTGGAGTCCCCGTTATCGGGGCAGTTGCAGTTGGATTGCAGCCGGTCCGATGCCGACAGCCTGGGGCATCAAAGAACAGTACCCGGCCGGGCCCCCGTATACTGGTCAACTGATGGACGCCGGCGCCTATTTTCAGTTTTCCAGTCACCACTCAGGCGTCGTTCAGTTTTGCTTTGCCGACAATTCCACGCGGGCCGTGAACGAAAATATCGATCGGAGCGTTTTGATTATCCTTTCAGGGATCAAAGACAAGGGGCTGGCCGACGTCGACAGTGTCGCGCCCACGCAATAAAAGGGCCGCTGGCGATCTTGTCTGTCGATCAGGGTCTGCTGCTCGTNGGAGACTGCTGCTCGTCGGAGACTGCTGCTCGTCGGAGACTGCTGCTCGTCGGAGACTGCTGCTCGTCGGAGAGAGGTTCCTGCCCAGCGGAGAATCGTATTATGAGGCGTGTGTTTGGCGGTCTGCTGTTGTCGGCAACGTGTCTGTTGTTTACAGGATGTCCCGAGCCCGATCGGTCGATCGACATTCCCGAAGGCGAATTGCCGAAGATGGGGGAATCGAAGTCGATCGACACTGGATCGGACAAGAAGAATTCCGGTGCTGCACTACCGGCTCCTCCTCCCTAGGTCGGGTTGTTCGGCGTCGACGCTGCGCTCATGGCGAACGTCTCGCTCATAGCAAACGCAGTGCGGGTGCCTGCTGGGCGGCCGCGGTACTCCTGGTGTCCCGGGCTGGTTCACGACAAGGGGAGTGCCCTTCGCGGTCAGACGTTTCCCCATCGCTGAACCAGGGCGACACCCGCCCAAACCGCCAGGATTCCGATGATCAGGTTGGCCGCGGCGTTGCCGAGGGCGAGCGTCCACTGACCTTTTTCGATTGCCCGGAACGTCTCGTGGCCAAATGTCGAGAACGTCGTCAGCCCTCCCAGCAGCCCGACGCCGATGGCCAACCGAAGGGTCGGACGCAGCCACTCCGATTGCATCCCGAACTGAGCCAGCACACCGAGTAAAAAACAGCCGGTGAGGTTCACGATCAAAGTTGCCAACGGAAACGAGGTGGTCGTCCAGCGCTGGCAGCCGAGCGTAACCAGGTAGCGGCTGACAGCACCCGCGGCTCCTCCTAGGGCAATCCAGACCAACTCGCGCACTTGCCCTGTCTCCCCGGATCGGCGATCAAGATCGCCATTTGGCGTTGAAAGCACGTAATCGATGACATACAGTGGAATTGGTACGCCGGCCGGCTGTCAACCGCCAGGCTGTGGCCGTTTTTGGGTCGGCGTTACGAGTCGGTACGAACCAGGCAGCCCTGCGGCCATCCGATTGTCGGTGTCAGCAAGCCGCGGAAGCCCGGAAGCACCCGTTTTTGTTGGTTTGATCTAATGGTCCCCTCTGGGGCGATGGGGTGCCGGAACGACGCCGGGGTGGTCCCCCCTGGTTCGCTAGTTGATTTGACGTCCGGAGCATAGCATGTCTGCCGATCCCACCACAGGGAGCCCGCTACGGACCGGCGCCGACCTGCTGGTCCAATCGCTGATCGACCACGGCACCGAGATTCTGTTCGCCTATCCGGGCGGGGCCAGCATGCCCCTTCATCAAGCGCTCACGCGCTACGCTGGCCAACTACGAACCGTCTTGCCGCGGCACGAGCAGGGTGGTGCATTCGCAGCCCAGGGGTACGCTCGCTCCACGGGCCGTCCCGGGGTTTGCATGGCGACCAGCGGGCCCGGTGCCACCAACTTGGTGACGGGAATCGCCGACGCCAAGCTCGATAGCATCCCTCTGATCGCCATAACGGGGCAGGTGAAGACCCCGGTGATCGGTACCGACGCGTTCCAGGAAACACCGATTGTCGAGGTCTGCCGCGGAATCACCAAACACCATTATTTGATCACCGATGTGGGCGACGTGTCTCGGGTGATGCGCGAGGCCTTCCACATTGCTACCACGGGCCGCCCGGGTCCGGTGCTGGTCGACCTACCCAAGGACATTCAAGAGGCGACTTGGGACGCCGATGACTGTGGAATCATGGACCTACCGGGGTATCAAGTGCAGGACCGGCAGGCCCCCACTGAACAAATCAAACAACTGGCGGCCGCGATCAAGCTTGCCAAGCGCCCGATGCTCTACTGTGGTGGTGGGATCATCTCTGCTGGGGCCAGTGAGTTGCTCCGGGAACTGGTTCAAAAAACGAGCATTCCCGTGACCATGACGGTGATGGGGTTGGGTGCGTTTCCCCGTCGGCATCCGCTCTCGTTGGACATGCTCGGCATGCACGGCAGCGTTTACGCCAACCGCGCGGTGCGCGATTGCGATCTACTGATTGCGCTGGGGGTCCGATTCGACGACCGCGTCACCGGAAAACTCGAGAAGTTTGCCCGCCACGCCAAGATCATTCATGTCGACATCGATCCGTCCGAGCTGAACAAAAACAAGCCGGCTCACATCCCGATTGTCAGTGATGTCCGTTTTGCGCTGCGCGAACTCAACCGGATCGTTGAGCCGAAGCCGGATATCGACGAGTGGGTGCAGCAGTGCCAGCAGTCCAAGGCGGAGCACCCTTTTTCGTATGACAGACAGTTCGATGGAATTCTGCAACAACATGCGGTTTCGGAACTGTCGAGACTGACGAGCGAACAGAAAACGATCATCAGCGTCGGTGTCGGCCAGCATCAGATGTGGACCGCGCAGTTTTTCGAATTCGACCATCCGCGACGGTTCCTTTGCAGCTCTGGACTGGGAACGATGGGTTTCGGCCTCCCGGCTGCGATGGGTGCGCAGGCGGCCCATCCGGATGCGCTCGTGATCGATATCGACGGCGATGGAAGCTTCCAGATGAACTTGCAGGAACTGGCGACCTGTTTTTGTGAGAACTTACCGGTCAAGATCATGCTGCTCAATAATCAGCACTTGGGAATGGTTGTCCAATGGGAAGATCGCTTTATGTCGGGGAACCGCGCCCACACGTACCTCGGTCCGATTCACCACGCCGAAGCATTGGGCAAAGGTGAGGGCCTTTACGCCTCGGAACGATACCCGGATTTTGTGGCGATCGCCAAAGGGTTCGGTTGCGGAGCCGCAACGGTGAGTAAGAAGGCAGACCTGGAATCTGCCTTGGAAGAGATGATCCAGTACAAGGGGCCTTATCTGTTGGACGTGGAAGTTCCCTACCAGGAGCACGTCTTACCGATGATTCCCTCGGGCCAGACGGTCGACGACATCATCACCGAATAGCCGCCGCCACTCGGGGTGATTACCCCCGTCCCACGTGGAACGGTGACAGGTCGATGCCCGTCGCCTCGCCGCGAAGTAGGCGGCCCATCACGACGGCCGTACCCGGTGACAGGAACAGCCCGCCGCGGAAATGCCCGGCTGCAACGAAAGCGTTCGTCAATGCGGGAATCTGCCCCAGATAGGGAAGTCCGTCAAAAGAACCCGGACGCAGTCCGGCCCATGTCTTCTCGATTGTTGCGTTCGACAATGAATGGACTAGCTGGCGTCCGAAGTTAGCCAATTCATCCAGTGCGGCGGAGGTCGTTTGCTTGTCAAAGCCGACTTCTTCCTCGGTCGATCCGACCAGGACTCGCCCATCTTCGCGCGGTACGACGTAGCGGGGTCCCTCGTTGAGGATGTGTTGGATTGGGCGCGTCGCACAGCGAAACATAACCATCTGTCCCTTGACGGGGAGGATTCCACTCGACACCGCGAGCGGTGCTAAGAGCTGCCGCGTCCAGGCTCCGGAAGTGAAACAAAACATGCCCGCTGACAACCGCTCGTTTTGCGAGCGAGCGGAGATGATCCGCCCGTCGACAATTTCGAAGTCATCGATCGGCGTCTCCGTGTCGAGTTCGACTCCCGATGCCCGGATGGCCGCGATCAGCGCTCGCAAGTGATCGGGATTGCGCAATTGACTTTCTCCCGGCAACCGGTAAGCGGCCGTCAGGTCGTCAGATTCGACGAGGGGGCGCAATCCGGGTTCGAGATCCGCCAGTGCGGTCGGTGTCAGCCGTTCGATTTCGATGCGCTCCTCGCGCATCAAACCAACTAACCCTCCCAGTGCGGCAGCCTCCCCGTGACTACGGGCCAGATAGACACCACCGCATTTCCGATAGCCATTGTCGATGCCGGTCAACTCGAGCAGGGCGGCCGCCCATTCGGGGTGCAGCTGGTGGCTCAACACGCGCAGTTGGTCGAGAGGGTGATGCGCTTCGTCGGGACCCGTCGCGGGTAGAATTCCGGCGCCTGCCCAAGAGGCTTCTCGCCCCGGCTGTTGGCGGTCGACGACCCGCACGCGCAGTCCATGCTGCGCCAGGTCGTAGGCCAACGACAGACCGATGACCCCTCCGCCGATGATTAGGCAGTCAGGTGTTGTCATGGAGACATTGATCGACCAGCGAGCGGAGGTGGTCCAACCAGGGATCGGTTGTACTCGCTGACAGCTTCTGCTGTAGGACGCCGAGATCCGCCACAGTGTCCACATCATACCATGCGGGGAGTTCGGCGAAGCGGCACTGGTGCTCAGCCAGGCGGGCTGTGGTTCTTTCCCACAGCCGCGGTGAACTCCACGGCATGTCATCGAAGATGGGAGGTACGCGGTCAGCGGCTCCGACCAAATAGTATCCGCCATCGAGACTGGGTCCGAGCACCACCGGATAATCGCGAAGCTGATCAAAAGCCTGTGCTAACAGCGCGAGGGGCAGGTCGGGACTGTCAGACCCGATCAGGACGACGTGGCGATATCCGTCTCGTATCGCGGATTCGAAGAAGTGCTGCATGCGTGCCCCCAGATCACCCACCGCCAGCTGCGGCTGGAGCTCCCAATTTTCGGCCCCACGCTGAAATGCGGTTTCGCGATCAGATGGAGAGAACGCCAGTACCTGTCGGTCACCGACCTCCGTCAGTCGCCGAAGCAGTGTCTCCACAAACGCACGGTAGATGCGCGCGGCCGGTTGCTCACCGAGTGTTTCTGCCAGCCGCGTCTTGACGGCACCTGGTTCCCAGTATTTGGCAAACATGCCCAACAACTTCAAGGTTTCGATCTCCCAGCCAATCGGTGACACGAACCCGTGGCCAGGTTCGGTGCTTCACCGCACCAGGTGCTACGCTCCGGGAAAGGAGGACATCGGAGACCCATTCGGTCGAGTGGCTTTTCGCAGACGAAAACGTGCATCGGAATCGAAAACGGGTTACGATTTGGGGCCGCGGGAGACGTCCGGATGTCGATAGCGCGCCGTGTGCGAGGACGCGGAGCGATCCGAAAACAAAGCTCTTGTTCTGTTTCGTCGACGGCGATGCATCCCACCGGGCACCCGTTGTACTCGTCGCGAGTGAGTGGTGGAAGCCGGGCGCTTCAGGAGCGTGGGGAACCGCCGCGCGGGGGATTGCGATCGATGGTGCAAAGCGGACCACAAACGATACAGCGGGTAACGCCGATTGGGATCCATCGTTCACCGACGTTGGGGTATTGGATTCGCCGGTCGTGGGCCGGTTGGCCGGGTGACGTTCCGGTCTGTTCGCGGCTGATTTCGCGGGTGATTCCCTAATGCAAACTGCCATCCTGGTTGCCGCCCTGTTATTGATGATCGGATTCGTCCTGCGGGTCCGGATTGGCTGGTTGCAGGGCCTGTATATCCCGGCTGCCATCTTGGGAGGTCTCGTCGGTTTGGTATTGGTCCAAGCGGCGTCCCAGATCGCCGGCAGCGGTGTCTCAGGACCAGTTGGGGAAGGGGGATTCGACTATGGGTGGTTGACGCGGCCACTGCTCGGTTGCGCCGAGGAATGGAAGACGTGGCCAGGCTGGCTGATCGCCGTCGTATTTGCTGGCTTACTTCTGGAGAGGCCGGGCCGCCCCATGAAGCAGAGTCTGCGACTGGCGGCGCGGGAGGGGATCGTCGTCTGGATCATTGTGTTGGGACAGACGACCGTCGGGCTGTTGGTTACGTGGCTTGTCATTCAACGGTTTGCCGAGGTCCCGGATGCGTTTGGGATGTTGATCGAGATCGGGTTTGCCGGCGGTCATGGAACGGCTGCCGCCATGGGGCAGATCCTAGAGAGTGACCATGTGGGCCTGGCCAATGGAACCGACCTAGGTACTTTTATGGCGACAGTGGGTCTCGTGTTCAGCGTCGTCAGCGGCATCGTCTACGTCAACTTGGCCGTGCGACGTGGATGGACGCGGGGCGGTGACATTACATTTGATCGACTCTCGGGCTTAGAAGCGCGTCGTGACCCGCGGCCGGTCGCGCTGGGACGCGTACACGGTGATGTCATTGACCCGCTGGTGTTCCAGGTGTTGATCCTGGCGGCTGCGTTCGGGACCGGCTGGGTATTGCGGATGACCGTGGCCGAAATGGTTGATCCCGTTCTGACGGTCATCGGGCAGCGGAGTTTTGAGCATTACGACACCGATCGGGATGGAAAGCTCGCTGCCGCCGAGGTCGATGCCGCCTCGGTAGGGAGCCGCCATCGCACACGCTGGTCGTCCACCGACTCCAATCGCGACGGCGCCATCGATCGCCAGGAGTTCCACGACCCGAGCATGGGCTTTGCGCTAGTCGAACAGGCAAAGACGTTACCGCTTTTTATTTACACGTTGTTGGGTGGACTGCTGGTGAGAAAGGGAGCTCGGGCGCTGCGTGTGGACGATCTCATCGATGCGGCTAGCATCCAACGCCTGACCGGTGCGGCGATGGAGTTTCTGGTGGTGGCGGCGATCGCCTCATTGAATTTGACCGCTGTGGTTGATTTGTGGAGGCCGCTGGGGATCCTGATCTCGGTCGCATTTCTGTGGACCGGTTTCTGTTTGCTGGTGGTCGGACGGCGTCTGTTACCCCGTGAGTACTGGTTCGAATTGGGGATCATCAATTACGGAATGTCGACCGGAACGACAGCGACCGGTTTTGTGTTGGCCCGCATCGTCGACAAGAACCTAGCGAGTGGCGCCGCCGAGGACTATGCCCTGGCTGCGCCACTGTCGGCTCCCTTCATTGGGGGCGGCATATTGACGCTGATGTTGCCGACAGTGGTCGATCGCGTAGGAATGGGTTGGGTCGCGATCCCTCTGACGCTGGCGCTCGTCGGACTGTACGGGGTCGGAGCGACGCTCAGTCGGCGTTCAACGTGAGACTCGAGTGCACCCCAGATCGGCGAGTGAATGCGCTGAGTGCGCTGGGACCACTCGACGCAGTCTGGAGCGCAACCGTATTGGGTTGTTTCTGCGAGCGCCGGGCCCCGAGGGGCACCGGCGACAACCGGAACCGAGCGGAAACATGGTGGTGGTAGGCCGGCAAGCCTACTTCTTTCGGTGGCGAATCTTGGCCCGCATGCGACGCTTCTTTCGCCCCACTTTGCGACGCCCTTTGCCCGATTTCTTGGTGCCCACCGGTGGTCTCCGGGTCCTACGAACAGGTATGCGAGTCCCGTATTGTAATGGAGCCGGGGCGGTGGCCGCAACCACCGATAGCGCTTCCCTTTGTGGCGACGATCAGCCGTCGAGCCATTTCTGCGCGGTGGCTAGATCTCTCTTGAGGGCCGTGACATTGGCGGCGACCCCCGCACCGTGGAGGTATTCTACATGGATCGAGACGGGTCCCTGGAACGCGCTCTGTTTGAGCTGTGTCGCGAACGCTGGATCGACCTGGCCTTCGCCCAGTGGGACGTTCTTGACATTCCACCCGGACGGCTGCCGCTGCCACACAAAATCTTTTACAAAAATGGATCCCAGGTGCGGCCGCATGAGGTTGAAGTGGACGGGCCAGGCGAGACCGCCTTCAACAGTCGCGTGCCGGATGTCGAAGGCGATTGCTAAATCCTCAACGGCAAAGTCTTTGATGAGCTGATAAATATCCCAGATAGCACATCCAAAGACGTTGGCACCCGCGTGATTTTGGTACACCCCTTGTAGACCCAATTCGCGATGCATGGCGACCAGGTCTGTGACTTGCGCTCGAATCTGTTCGATCTGGGGGAGCACGGGGCGACTGAGATCGTAACGAAAGTACTTCATACGGTACCGTTTGATTCCCAAACGGCTCGCGGTACGCAGCACTTTTTCGGTGTCGGGTTGACCGAGGTGATGAACGCTGGAGGCCATCACACCGACCTCCAGGTCGTGTTGGCGCAAGGCCTCAACCAGTTTGGGGAGATCTTCTTCCACGCGTTCGGGCAGTACGTGACCCCCTTCGCGGACGGTTGCTTCGATACCATCGAAACCGAGCTCGGCCACGGTTTCAGCCAATCGATCATAAGGGAGTTCTTGAATGTACTTGACGAATGCGCAAAACGTACGGATCGATTTACCGCTCGGTTTGTCGGCGGCCAGGGCGCGGTTCTTCGAGACTAGGGCCGCCGCACCGGCAGCGGTGCCGGCCAACAGAGAACGCCGATCGAGTGCCATCGAATTGTCTCCACGAGGTGTGATCCGCCGGAAGGTTGCCGGCGGCTTCTGGGTAGTTTACGATCAACCCCGAATCTGCCACAGCCTGGCCGACTCGCGGTGGTGACTGGCGATCGCTCCCTGTTGGACCGTCTATTCGCCGCGCCGGTTGTGGTTTATGAGAATGTGCCGGGGCAGCGACGAGTAACATTCTAGAGCTCGACAATGTAGGAGCGTCCAGCATGCGCGCGGCGATTCTTCTCCTGGTGTTGCTGATCAGCCTACCAGCCCCGTGTCAGCAAGTCACGCATGGTCCGATCCTGGGCCGGCTCAGTCACCAGGGCGTTGGAGTCTGGGTTCGCACCGATCGGCCGGGGACATTTCGGGTACGTTACGGTACCGGTCCAGATCGCCTGAGCGACGTTAGCGACGCCCAGCAAACGCGACTTGATCGTGACAACACGGGCTGGGTTCATCTACAGGGTCTAGCATCGAACACCCGCTACTACTATCGGGTGACGACCGACGATGGGAATGGACTCGGTGGTTCGTTCCGGACATTGCCGGATGCCGCGGATGCGCAGGACGAGGAGCTTAATCCACGCGGCTTGTTCAATTTCAGCTTTGAGTTCGCATGTGGCAACAATCAGAATCCGGGGCAAGGGGCTGGATCGGAGACGCCGGCGTTTCGAACGATGTTGACCCAGCTCAAAGACCGCATCCACTTTTCGATTCAGAACGGCGACTGGTTGTATGAAGATCAACGCACCTATTCGCCCGCGCAGTGGCGCCGCCAGACCGGCGTTGCAGTCGCTCAAACTCCCGATGTGGTGCGGATCGCGCCCACGATTACGGGCGTGTGGCAGAACTACAAGATCTATCTCACCCGCAGTTCCGCGCTGTCGGCTTACCATCGCAACATGCCGACGTTTTTCACCTTTGACGACCACGAGATTCTCAACGATGTGTGGGGTGCTGGCAGCCCCGGATTGCGAGATCGGCGGGCCGTGTTTCGGGATATCGGTGTGCAGGCGTGGTACGACTATTTGGGTTGGAGCAACCCACTTACGTTTCGTCAAGGGATCCACTTTGGGAGGACGACCGTCGCTGCAGACAGTTCGGTGTTGGTCGACCCAGACGCTGATTTCTCAACGTTGGATCTCGAGCAGGCGGCAACGCTGCACGTCCATTGGGGCGGAGAGACCGCCGGTGTGAATGACAACGCGTTGGATGATGTAGGAGGCGATCCCAATGCGGGTGTTTACGAGATTGTCGAAGTGGTTGACAAGCACCGCCTCAGAGTGGATCCGGCAGTCGTCCAGGCCGGAGAAGTATCGTATTCGATTGGCCGCCGATCCTATTACCGGTTCCGTGTGGCGAACTGCGACTTTTTTTGTCTCGATACTCGTACGCATCGTGAGATGCACGATACTCGGCAACCGGACAAGCCGGGGTTGTCGATCCTCGGCAAGCGTCAGAAGAAGTGGCTCTTGGACGGCATGAAAGCGAGCGACGCCCAGTTCCTGTTCGTCGTTTCCAGCGTTAATTTCATGGTGCCCCACGTCGGTGGTGGAAAAGTACGGGCGACCAACAAGGATGATGCGTGGACCGTCTTTCTGGATGAGCGCGAGCAGTTGATTCGTTTCTGGGACGAGCTGGGAAAACCAGTTTGCGTACTCACCGGTGATTTGCACAACAGCTTTGCAATCAAAATCACTGATCGTGTTTGGGAGTTCGCCTCGGGTCCTCACAACTCGAATAATCACTGGTATTCTGACGAAGGCGCTCGCCCCGCCAGCGGTCCATTTCAATACGGCCCGCGGGCTTGCGATATTCGTTGGTCGACCTTTTTCCGAAACGATATTCCCCGCCAGAATTTGCAGCATCCCACCTATTGTGTCGTTCAGATCAACAATGTGTTCGACAATCCCAAGCAATTGGGGCAATCTCGCTGGGTTGCTTTTCCGCGTCCTCAGGTCGTGTTTCAGTACTATCAAGGTCTGACGGGAAAATTGTTGTACGCCGAATCGATTGTGGCCACGCGTTGACCACGGTTCGATCCCAAGACGGAAACACCTTCGATGCATTTTTTTCGCATTTTCTGCATTGTGCTGCTGGTGAGCGCAATAGCGCCGTTGCTGTCTTCGGCTGAGATACCTCCGTCTCCGCGCCGCGCTGAGATCACCGCGACCTTTTCGATTGTCGCCGTCGATCCACAGACGGGTGTTTGTGGTGCGGCTGTCGCCAGCAAGTATCCGGCGGTAGGGAAGGTCGTGCCTTATGTACGCGCCGGAGTTGGCGCATTTTGTACCCAACATCACCATGTCCCCAAATGGGGTGAGCGGGCACTCGATTTGTTGGCCGCTGGACGGCGCCCCGAGTCGGTGTTTGTGGAACTGCTGAAAATGGACCCTTCGGCCGAGCTCAGGCAATTGGCGATCGTCGACATGAGGGGTCGCGCGGCGGTCCACAATCCGACCCAAGCGCCGGCTCGAAGTCGCTATTGGGGGGCGGTCACGGGGCGGTTCTATTGCTGTCAGGGGAATACGCTCACCGGGCGGCCGGTGGTCACCGAAATGGCCCGCGCGTACGAGACCACAGAGGGTAGTTTGGCGGATCGTTTGATGGCCGCGTTGGTGGCCGGGGATTGTGCGGGCGGCGATCACCGCGGGCGCTTAGCTGCCGGAATCCGGGTTGCCAAGACGGGGGTTCAAGGGGACTGGTTTTCGCTCTACGTTGACAAGAGTGACGACGCGGTGGTCGATCTTTTCAAACGCTACGTGGGTGCGAAGCATGAGGCCAAGGGAAACTGGGCGGCTGGTCAACCGCCATTTCGCCACCCCTGCCCGAAGCGCGCGACCCCGCGGCCTGAGCGGTAACCAACGCCCCACGAAATGTTCATTCCACCCGGATTGGGGTCGACCTCATCGACGGGATGTGTCCTTGGATTACGAACCCAGTTGTCGAGAGTAGTATGTCAGCCGATCGCCAGTTTCGTGTTATTGCCGATGGGCCGCTTGCCCCCATCATTACCGAGAGTTTGGCAGGGTTCGTCGAGTGGTTACCTTGGCAGGTCGCTGTCAAAGGGCCCGCGCAGTCCGACGCACCGGTGGACGGGATCTATACCTACGGGCATCCGCAGCTAGATGGGAAGATGCTCGACCGTCTGCCCGGCGTCAAGGTAATCAGTAATTACGGTGTGGGAGTCGATCACATCAACCTGTCGGATGCCGCTGCGCGCGGAATCCCAGTGGGCAACACCCCGGGAATCCTGAATGGCGCCACGGCCGATATGGCGTTTACGTTGTTGATGGCGGCCGCCCGCCGGTTGACCGAGGGGGACCGCTTCGCCCGGAGCGCTGAATTCACGGTTTACGACCCTGGTTTCATGTTGGGCCGCGAAGTGCACAGCGCGACCTTGGGGATCGTGGGGATGGGTCGCATCGGGGAACAGGTTGCCCGTCGAGCAAGCGGTTTTGAGATGACCGTCCTGTACCATAACCGCCGCCGCGATCCGCGGGCGGAAGAAGAGCTGGGAGTACGCTATACGACTTATGAGGACCTGCTCCGGCAGTCCGATTACGTGGTTCTCAGCGTACCGTTGACCGAGGAAACACGCGGGATGATTGGGGCCGAACAGTTGGCGATGATGAAGCCCACGGCTACGCTGATCAATGTGGCGCGGGGCCCGGTGGTTGATACGGCGGCACTGACGGTGGCTCTACAACAGCAGACGATCTACGCGGCTGCGCTGGATGTTACCGACCCAGAACCCCTGCCCCGCGATCATCCTCTGCTGGCGTTGGAAAACCTGACGATTGCGCCGCACTTGGGCAGTGCCACGCAGCAGACGCGGCAGCGGATGGCGGAAATCTCGATTGAGAACCTCAGGCGGGGTTTGCNGGGAGACCCTTTGCAACACGTCGTCGTCGGTTGAGAGCCGGTGATCGTAAAAGTCGCCGTCTGGACCGAGCGAATCTCCNCATTTGTCCNCCTAGANGCCCCCACTCACAGCGACATGATGANCCTCCGAGCTCGCTCCATGAGGGGCGAATTCGGCGCGGAACTACCTCGCATGTGGTAGCTTGCGGTTGCCAACATCTGGGGGCGCCAGGCAGGGCTGACACGCTCGTAGTCGTCAAAGATCGAGACCGCGTACTTGTAGTCATGGGCGTCGGTCCCTTTGTGGATGATGAACGCTCGACCGAGCCGTTTGAATTCGCCTGCTTGGGGATAGCGCTCGGCGAACGACAACGCCCGGGACGCCGCTTCCGCGGGGCTCACCCCAATCTCCGAAAAAATCTGCTGGCACGTATCGCGCGCGGAGCCCGGGATCTCGACGGTGGGTAAAGCATCGATTGCGACATCGTTCAGTCCGGCTTGCTGGCTGGCCATGAATTGTCGGAATTGACACATCCAGCCAGCCGCCTGTAGTAGGATCAGCGCGCGCGTTTCGCGCTGCTGCGCCGTGTCGTACGCGTACCGCAGTGCGCTCACCGAGGTGACGGTGTGGATTCCGAAGATCCCGGGTTGCCGCATCATCAGTTCTCCGGCTGTCAGGTGGATTGCATCCCAGGCTTGTTGCGTCGTACACCGTCCGGACTGCAAGTGGTTGGTTAGTTCCCGACACGCGCTTTGGGCATCAGCGCTGCGCAGGATCGTCAACAAATCGCGCGTCGGTCCGAGGTCCGAGCTGGCTTGTGGATCGCCGAATGCGATGGGCTTNGTTGCCAGTTGTTTTGCCAGAGGGACATTTGACCGATACGACTGGTCCTCCAACGCAAAGCCGTTAACCCGTTCTGTTTTGCCGTAGTCGAGTAGTCCCAGTACCAGCGATCGCAATGCGGGTTCGGCGTGTTGCCAGCCGATGGTCTGTAAAGTACGCCAAGTATTGGCGACAAAAATGGCCTTGTGTCCGATATTGCGATAATCCCGAGCTCCGTACTCCCAGAGTGCCGAAATGATCTGGTGTGCGCTTGCGCTGCGGACTAGTGAGACGATGGCGCGGTCGGCGCGCGGGGCATCCCAGTCCTCCATCGCGGCGCGAAATTCTTTCCACGCCAGCGCGCTAGAGGGAAGCTTGCCGGTGACCGGTGCAAGCTGAAAATCTCCTTGGTCAACGTCTTGTTGCTGCGAGTTCTTGAAGTTGTCCAGTGCCCAGAAGAGCGGCATCAGGCGATCTGGAGGAGCCGCATCGAGGCTCATTTGGTGGGCCGCGTGTATGACGAATACACAGTGGAACTTGAACCCGGGGGGCTGTGGATTGACATTCCGTATGCCGGCCAGAAAGAGGGCGGCGAGAAGATCTCGGTAGGGAAGACCGCGACGTAATTCTTCTCCGACCCGGTCGAAACATTTGGATCGGGGCGTGTCTTCGATCAGTCGGACAACTGGACGGATATCGGATCGCAAGGTGAACAGCCGGTTCTCCTCGGCGATGGCCCGGTGGGTGCGCTCCGACGAGAGTTTGATTCCGATGCCCTGGGCGACTCCAAAGCCGGCCAGCGACGAGAGCAATTGGCGACGTGTGGACATGTCAGGCTCCTGGAAAAGGGAGGGCTCAGTTGCTGTTGTAGTGTGATGCTGACGACGATTCAATGGAACCTCACCAACTCGAGCGACCTACTTTGCCTGACCGCCTCGGCGCTGATGTTCGACATCAACGACCCGGATCAAGGAACGCTCCCTTTCGGCTGCCAGGTCCCGAGTTGGCGATCGCCTCCTCCCGGTTTAGCGACGGGCGCGTCTGCTCAATCGGTGAGTAGCGCATCGAGCTGTCCCAACAGCAACCGCGCGGCGGCCTCTGGATCGTTCTTGAGCACTTGGCGATAGAACCGAAAGGACTCGTATTCCAGGCTGCAATATCCGCGGTAGTCAATTTCCTCGAGGGCTTCGAAAAACGCCTTCCAGTCGACACGCCCCTCACCGAGCATCGGGAACACAAATTTGCGCAATTGGGGGACGCCGATACCGTCTTTGATGTGGACGTGCGCGATCCGTTCTCTCAGTTCGTGGATCATCCACTTCATATCTTCCAGACCGTACAACACGTGGTGCGAGGGGTCGAAATTAACGCGGTGCGCTGGGTGGGGGACCTTCTCGAGCAGAAAACGGTGTGTGTAGAAATCATGTGCCAGCATGCCGTACACGGCTTCCGAGGTAATCGTTGTGCCGGCTTGCTCGGCGGATTCGCAGAATGTCTCCAGAGCTTCACATGCCTGTTCCCAGGCGGCGCCTTCGCTCATGTCTTGCCCCACGACCACGTGGCCGGATTCCCAAATCGCAGGGCCGGTNAGCACGCTGACGGCGGCGACGCCGCATTCTCCGGCCGCTTCGATGACGCGGACTGTCCGTTGGATCGATGAGCGCCGAGTTGGCTCGTCGAGAGAAATCAGGTCCTTGTGATCCATGATCTGGGAGACGTCCATCCCCGCGTCACGGGTGCGCGCGACCAGATCCTTGAGTTGGGAGATTCCCCGGTCCGGGTCAAAATGTCCGCTCGCGGTCCATTCAATACCCTCGTAGCCGACCCGTTTCAAGGACTCGATGACCTCCGCATCGGGCATTGTTTGATAATCGAGAATCGTCAGAAAGGCCGTTTTCCATTGACGCCGCATGGGGATGTTCCTGGAGTAGCGAACCCGCCTGCCGCAGCCCGCATCATATCAGGTGGCCGTTGTCGGGGGCTAACCCCAGAGCGATCGTCGTCTTTACCCTGATGCGTTCCAACGGTGTTTTGACTGTTGGCGTTGATTGGAGAGCATACCGCGGGCGTTGCGTTTTTGATCGACAGCGGACTATGGCAGCGACCGCCTGTACCGGGTCGATCGGTCCATCGGATCGAACTCGGTCGCTGTCTTGCCTCGTTACCTTGATGTGATGCAAATTCAATGATCCAATGGCCGTTAATTGACTCGCGGTGTGGGTGCGACGGTACGCTCTCGGACCCGTTGTCGCTGGTACGAATATCCGAGTTAGCTGCGCGCTGAAATGGACTCATGGACTCGACGAATCGCCAGGCATCGTTGTTGGATCAATTTCGTAAACAGGGTTACTTTGTTTTGCGGGACGTGTTTTCTAGTGATGTGGTTGCCGGTGCCCGCGGTGCGTTGAATCGCCTCGTCGATCGTCATGCCGAACAGCTAGTGGGGTCGGGTGCGATCGAGAGTCTTCTTCCGCAGGAACCGTTTGAGACGCGGTTATATGCTCTCTATCGGGATTGCCTCGACGACGCGCCGCAGAGCTGGCGCCCGGAACTGCACCTGCCCGAGCTGTATGCCATTTTCTTTCATCCCGCAGTGCTGGACGTCGTCTCCGCGCTGTTGGGAGCCGAGGTTCGCCTGTACCCGAATTACACGGTTCGTCCGAAACTACCCGATCATCCGCAGACGCTCGTGTTGTGGCACCAGGACGGTGGGTACACCGAGCACTGGCACAAGTCCGAAGACGGGGATGTCAGCCAGTTGGGAATGGTCAATGTCTGGACACCACTGGTCCCGGTGCGGGTGGAGAATGGTTGCATGCAGTTCCTCGCGGGTACCCATCTAGTCGGTTTGCTCCCACACGAAGAGCGAGAATTCTATCTCGAGATTCCTCCGCAGGAACTGGAACCGTTTCTCGACCAGGTCGTCGACATCGAACTCGATCCCGGGGACGTCGTGGTGTTCGACAACATGTTGTGCCACCGGGGGCTCCCCAATCGATCCCAGTCGATCCGTTGGAGCATCGACTGGCGCTACCAGGACGCGCGGCAATCCACGTTGCGCGATGAGCAAGGCCATCTGGCGCGCAGTCTGGCAACTCCACAGCACGTCGTCGACGGACCGAGTGATTGGGCGCAACGTTCCTTTTCGTGAAGTCTCTCCCGGTTCTAGAGCGCCTCTCGCCACAGTCCGAGCTGCTCGCAGAAGAGAAGGCTGCCCACGGTGCAACACGGCGGACCTGTCGCGACAGGGAGACGGTTCGCGCGAAATGGTTCTCGCAGGTCTAGTCAGGGTGGCATTCCCATGAACGACCCAGGATGGTTTGGCGAATTCGACTTTGGAAAGGCAGCGACTTGAAGTCACGGCCACCGCGGAGGCTTCCTTGGGGGATCGGTTCAGACACCCGTTGTCCGAAAATGGTGGGAGAGATCGTCCANCTGTTGTCGGACATCACGCCCCGCGCCTTTCGAATAATCCCCCGGTTGTGGCCGGACCTTCAACCACACGAACCGTGGGCCCGGGCCCGAGAGACTCGCCGTTGCCTCGCGGTGCCAGTCGACCGGTTCTGCAAACTGATGGACGCTGGCAAACCCGCTGGCCTTCGCTAGGCCCGCGTAATCAGTTGGTCCCCCTTGCCCGGGGGTCTTTTGACCGCCGGTAACTTCATACTGCCCATTGTCGAGCAGTACGATACTGAGGTTGGTNGCNCCGCTATCGACCACCGTGACTAAACAACCCAGGTTCATTAGTAACGAGCCGTCCCCGGAAATCACCACGACTTCGTAATCCGGTTGTGCTAATGCCAGACCGAGTCCCAACGGAATTGCACCTCCCATCGCGGACGGATTGTAGTTCAAGTCCAGCGGGTGATCGCTCAGGTGTGGCCACAATCGGGATGACACCTGGTTGGTGACGACGAGTTGTTTTTCACGTCGCCGATCGACGAGCGTCTGCAACGCATCGTGTACGTCGATACCATTCTGACGGTCGGNGTCGCTCGGTACTTGTGAGTTCATCTGTTATTCCGCGAGCAACAAAATGCCCGCCCGATTCGCTGTACGGCATTGGTGAAAATGTTCGGCGAGTTTCCCGCGTTCTGCGGCACAGGTAATGAATGCGAACTCGACATCCCATGCTTGGACCACCGGTAGAGTGAATCGTCGAGCCGTATCGGAAGACTGTTCGGTTTGCCAATTGCGGGCCCCNACCACCGCAAACACGGGAAGTCCNAGGTCGAATACGATATTGCGCATCGAATCGCCGGACTCAAAAAACCCTGTGTTTTGAATCAACACCAAGGGTAGACTTCCTCCGACCAGCAATCCCCCGGCCAGCGGCCACGCTTCTCCTTCACGACAAACCCGGATCAGTTGGAAACCGGGGCACGCTTCCAGTGCGCGCTCCCAGCTTCCCGTTGTGGTATCTGGAATCCAGATGACGTGTGTTACACCGAGTTCACACAGCACATCGACGATCTGATTCCCGGTAAACATTGGAGCATCCCGCTTGACGATGTCAGAAAGCCCACTGCGGGGCCGCTCGGTGGTGATTCCGGAGGGGGCCGCTCGAGGTGTGACAGCGGGGATTTGGTGTCGGAGCGACCACCAATACTCCCGGTGAAATAGCGTTCCACCCGGACGTCGTAGGGGCTTGCGTCGGGCGTCGGGCCACAGAACGGTTTCGCTTTAGGGCTGGCGCGCTTTCGATCGCTTGAGGGGGATGCGCGCGGTGATCCACAGGAATGGCTGATCCAGCTCATCGACACGGAGTTCATACTTCATTCCTGCCTGACGCAACGAGTCACGGAGGATACTGTGGTAATAGCTGCTTTGTTCTGGAAGTGTGACCTTGTCCCGGTTCGGATCAATTCCCTGTTTGATGAGTGCTGGGTGGTCCTTGATGACAGGAACTTTGAGGCGCTTTTGCACCGCTTCCACTACCGTTGCTACGGGCTGATCGTCAATCGTGACGTCCAACTTGGTGAAAAGTTTTGGCAACGCCCGCGCCGGAGCTTTTTCCGGCGGTGAACCGATCTGCCAGTGGTGTACCACCTCCCCCATTTTGACAACCCCAATCTGAAGATCTTCGCCTTGCGGTTTCTCCGGCACCATAACCAGTCCCAGCGAATGCAACAGTGCCGCCATGGCGGTGCCGCTGGTGAGCCCCTGGTATTCATCGGCGACTCGGTGGTTTCCCTTCAACACACGGCGACTCGCAGCGTCCAACGCAAACGGAACCGAGACGCTTTTGGCGATCTGCGCCGCCACGTCAAAACTACGCAGGTTGCTAGTCGAGATTTCGACCCGTTGTTGCAGCGCTTTGTAGATGGTCACCCATTGTTTTTCCGTTAGACCGAATTGTCCTTTGGCTTCGGCGACCGCTTCGATCCCGTCGGTGCGTAGTCGATTGATCCAACGGACGATCTCGGTTCGATCGGTGGTCCGAAAAGTCGCGCCGGGGACGACCAGACTATTCCGCGCGGTCAAGATTCCGATTACCAGGTAACTCGGTTTGAAGCGAGTTCCCGTGTCGCGGATTTCCGGCTTGTCGGTGTTACGTGCTTTGCGGATACGAAGGCCGTCGGCCAGTTCCCGGAGGGTCATCACCCAGCGTTGTTGACCGGTCAGGGGAACACCCTTTCTGGCGGCGAGTTCAAAGCGAACTTGGGGACGCGCANCAGTCGTCGACGCAAACAGGAGATGGCAGCTGAGCAGCAGGCTGGTAACCCGAAGACTTTGCATCGCGGAAGGCTCGCAGAACGGTTCAGGAAGTCCCGGCCAACAGTCAGGACGATCTCGGCAGATGTCGAAAAAACTTCGTACGGCGACCCGAGGCCGCCGCCGCTTACGGGGGAGCCTACACGAAAACAGGTTCCCTCGGCTATCCGGAAGTGTGCTCAACCTAAGATAGCAATCCGCGTTCCCTTTTGCGACTGATTTTGTCAAGATCGCCGGTGGACACCTCCGATGTCGCTTCGTTCTCAGCCAGGCTGCGGCATGTGAGCGTTTTTCAGGNCCGTTTGGAGCTGTTTCCGGNCGATTTCAGAGAGGCCACCGACTCTTGCTTCCGCTGGGCCGTACACCGCCCGAGTAGCCCGGAAAATCCATGACGGTACCGCCATCTAGAAGAACCGAGACCGGCTTGCGCAATCTCGGCGCAGAGTGGGGGCGCTGGGACTCCGGTTCTCAATCACCGGGCGGCGGCCAACCTAACTGTCCTCATTGCGGGGCACCCCTGCCGATGTCCCGCAAGGGTGAGAACCACTGTCCCGTTTGCTATACCCGTCGCGTGGACCACAGCGATGCCCCTGCGAACCGCGTGCGAAGAGGGTGGAAATTCTGGTGGCCCGGCGCGCTGTTAGCCCTTGGCAGCAGTTTGCTTGTGCTCTCGGTCACTGTCATCAACGCGGCCAGCGCGATCACGAATTGGCAACTCTCGATGCTCGGATTGGCATCGACCGCGGTTGGCGGTGGCGTGTTGATCGGGTTTGCGGTGCCGGTCGACCGCTGGTTGCTACCCCCGGCGGTCGTTGAGATTCTCGTTTTGCTCACGGCGACGGTGTTTCTGGTGTTCACCTTCGACTTCTGTAGTGCGTTGCTGGTTGTCCTGCTGGGGCAGGTTTTGTTGATCGTCTACGCGGTGGGTCTCTTCTTGGGGTACCTGTTGCGACTCGCGTTGGACAGTACCAAATAGGGCCGCCGAGCCGCAGTCAAGGTGAGTCGGTCGAAGGTGCGGGTCGCACGAGTCGGCGCGTTGAGATGGCCCCAAGACGGCGGAGTACGTCCGGCCGATCTCCTAGGCCTCTTTTTCGTCCCCCGCCGCATAGCTCTTGCCGGCGAAAATTGCGCGGATTTCGGCCGCCGAACTGGCCTTTTGGAGACGGCCGATTCGGTCGCCTTCTTCGTCGAGCAGCGCTTGGACGTTGCTGAGCACGTTTTCTGCGTTCTCAGCGGGAAACTTGCACGCTCCGTTTTCATCCATGTGGATGATCTCGCCGGGAGCGACATCCATCCCAGCGACGTGCACAGGTACATTGACAGCATGCACGGCCATCGCTCCGTGACCGGGGGTGATACCGCTGAGCATGTACTGAAACTGCATCGGCCGAATTTCATCGACGTCACGTGACGGTCCGTTGGAAATGAGACCACGGCAGCCGACCGCTTTCATGGCGCTCGCCATGTTTCCACCCGCCAAGCCGACTTTGCCGGCGATTTCCGGCGGGAACTTCTGCTCAAGGACCAGTACGGTCGGCTTCGGCGATGCGTCCAGGGCATCGACGACGTCCAGAAATGTCAGTCGCGAATAGTTCGGGTCGGGCAACCCAAACACGCAGGTTACAGCGTGTCCGACGATCGGACCCAGCTCGGGATAAATACAGCGTACCGACTGGTCGGTATACCAGTTTTCCGTCCACGGGTTGTACAGACCCAGACAAAGAGGATGTTCAGGATACGTCGCAACGACATTTGTGATCGACGGCGTGTCGAACTTACACAGTTGCTGTAGGACATCGCTGTTTTGCGCCATGCTTTCCTCGAGTCGTAACGAACCAACGGCTCTTCCAGATTGGTCATCATCGGCTGTCAGGGCGCGTTTGCAAACCGGGAGGGCGTCGATTTTTCACGTCTTGGTAGGGTCCGGATTCTTCCGCCCGCATGCGGCCAGTCGACGAACGCAGCTGGCGAAGCCGTGGCAGTCCGCGGTCCGATCGACGAGTGCATTGACGAATCAACCGCCTACTCGTCTTGCCCGGACGGTTCCAGTTGATAGTCATCGTCGATGACTTTGGGCAGATCTCCGATTTCGACTCCGGCTTTTGCTGCCTCTTCCCACCCGCGGCGGGCCTCGGAGATCATCGATTCACTGGCCGTAGGATTGACGACCAAGAACGCGCCTTTGAGGATCTGGCTCACGGGTTGACTCTCGTCAAACCCGTGGTTGGCGATGGCGTTCACGATCCCCGGCGGTAGCTGAGTCAGGCGATGGCTGAGGTTGAGGCCCTTGTAGCGGATCTTGAGTTCGTCGGTCGGTC
>PADE01000208.1 GCA_002702965.1 Planctomycetaceae bacterium | reverse complement strand
CGGATGCCGTAATCCATCCCGATCTCGACCGCTCCAAACCCGAGTTCAGACAACGTCAAACCGGTGCGGCCCAGGGTACGTGTTTGCATCGTCATTCCCAATGGTCTGGTGCGGGTTGCGGGGTTGGGTGCGAAGCCCGCCACGGTCACTGGATACCGTAGGGAGGGTTGACCGTGCAAGTGCCACAGCCCTCGCCGTGCGACGCGCCTCCCAGGTGGCGCCCTATAATACCCCACGGGGCGGTCTCGATCCGCTGTCCTCACGGCGTTGCGGCCGCGACCATTAGCCCGATCGGTGCGCGGCATCGAGTCATGGGCTCCCATTTAATGAAAGAGGCGGATGTNACCGGATTCAACGATTCAGGGTGCGCTGCGAGGCCGCGTGGTGCGTTTCCGTTTTGATGGGCGACAGACCCGCCTCTACCCNTTTCGGCGAACGCCGTAGACGGCCGCGTGAAACACGACACGATTGATTCACACCCACCAATGTCACGATTGCCGCTGTACGACACCCCCCCCGGTCGCCGCCCTATGCCGCGGACGCTGCGCCTCCTGTTGCTAATCAGCGTGTGGGGTTGTCATGCTCCCGCAACCCTGGACCCGGCCGTCGCGATCGAGGAACTGGGAGGGGTGGTGAAGCGTGACGCGCGGGGTGACATCGTCGAGTTGGCGTTTCGGTACCGTCCGCAAGTCTCCGACGGGGGGCTGGCCNACCTGNCCCAACTGGGTACGCTGCGGAGACTCGATCTGGACCGTACGCCCGTCACCGACGCCGGCCTGCAGCACCTCGCCGGACTGTCCCNCCTGCAGCGGCTGTGGTTGCGTGGCACCCGGGTTTCGGATTCGGGNCTGATGCATCTTACGAGGCTGCCCCGGCTGACCGAACTTCGTCTCACACACTGCCGCCAGATCAGCGATGGCGGGGTGGCTTCCCTGAAACGTATCAAGGGCCTCAAAAGGCTGGCGATCGAGGGCACGCGGATCACCGAGTCGGGGATCGCCGAGTTGAGAGCATCGCTTCCGGAGTGCGAGATCTACTGATCCGCCCGGCCGTGGCACGGTGAATTCGATCGACCGATGCTCTATATTCAGCGCAGCGCGGTTCCCTTTCCCGCCAGGAGCTTCAGCATGCCGACGCCCACCTCCGAGATGTATTTGCGCTATATCCAGCAGACCGGCCTATCGATGCGCGCGGAGGACGCGGCTCCCGAATCGCGCCCGGTATGGGAAGCGCGCCGCCGCCAATTGCGGCGGCTACTCCAGCGGTCCTGGGGACGATTTCCCAAACAGGACGCTCCGCTCGAGCCGCGGGTGGTGGGCCAACTTGCGCGTGAGGGGTACCGGCTGGAGAAAATCTTGCTGCAAACGTGGCCCGGCCTGACGATGTCTGCCAATGCCTACGTGCCCGACGGTGGGGGTCCCTTTCCGGCGGTCCTCTGTGTCCACGGTCACTGGACTCCGGCCAAACAAGAACCCCGCGTGCAGGCCCGCTGNATCGGCTTGGCCAAGCTCGGTTTTTTCGTCCTTTCGGTCGATGCCTTCGGCGCCGGGGAACGCGGCATCGGCAAACAACTCGGCGAGTATCACGGGGCCATGGTCGCTTCGACGCTGTGGCCTTCGGGGCAAGCGCTGGCTGGGATCCAGGTCTACGAGAACCGGCGCGCGGTGGACTACCTGCAATCGCGGCCCGAGGTGTTGGGAAAACACATCGGGATCACCGGCACCAGCGGAGGTGGAAACCAGACGATGTACGCCGCTGCCACCGATCCGCGGTTGAGGTGCGTCGTGCCCGTCTGTTCGGTTGGGAGCTATCAGGCGTATCTGGGAGCCGCCTGTTGTATGTGTGAGCTCGTTCCTTCCGCAATGACCTACACCGAGGAGTGGGCCGTNCTGGGCCTGATTGCNCCCCGCGCNTTGATGGTCATCAATGCCACCCGCGACGCCTTTCAGTTTTCTGTGGGTGAAGCCCGCAAGTCNCTCGCGCGGACCGCCCGGGTGTTTGAACTTTACGATCGGGCCGATCACCTGCGGCATGTCGTCGTCGACTCGGGGCACGACTACAACCGTCCGATGCGCGAAGCGATGTACGGTTGGATGGCGTTGCACCTCAAGGGTCAAGGGACGGGTGAGCCGATTGGGGAACCCGCGCTACAAACCGAAGACCCGGAGTCGATCCGCTGCTGGCCAGGCGCAGCTCGGCCCGCTCAGTTTGTGACGCTGCCCCAGTTTGCCGCCCGCCGGGCGCGGGCCATCACCCGCACCAATACACCCCCGCTCGACGAGCGCCACTGGGAGACCGAGCGTCTCTGGCGTTTGGAGGGTTTCCAGCGCACGTTCCGGACCAGCCTGTCCCCGCGTTCTTTCGCGACCCGTCTNCTGGAAACCTCCACGCCGGGAGAGTTTCGCATTGTNACGGAGCCGGGAATGACGCTCCCCGTTCGGCGTGTGCGGCCCGCCGGAGGTGCTGACCGGCGGGTCATCCTGCTCGATCTGGAACGGGGGATGGGGGCTGCCGAAACCGAGCTGGCCAGAGCGCTGGTCGACGGTCAGCTGGAAGTCATCGCAATCGATCTTCGGGCCACGGGGTCGACAGCGCCCGCCAGCGATGCGATCGCAGCGGCCCGGGACCACAACAGCGCCCAGTGGGGAATGTGGGTTGGTCGACCGCTGTTGGTCCAGTGGATTCGGGATCTGCGTAGCCTGCTGGATGCGCTGCAAGGCGAACCGATTCCGACCGGCATCATAGGGAGTGGGCCGGCCGGCGTGGTGGCGAGTTGTGCGGCGGTCGCGGACCCGCGGATCGGCCGCCTGGCCGCGTTGGAGGCCCCCTTGACACTGGTCAGCGACCAGCCGTTCGCCCACGGGCGGGCGGGAATTCTGGTGCCCGGCATGTTGACCGCAATCGGCGATATTGCGCAGCTGCTGGCGCTCGGCGCGCCGCGACCACAGTTGGTGGCTGGAGGCAGAGCGGGCGACGGGAAACAAATGGACCGGGAGGGTCTCCACAGCCTGCTGGCTTACCCGCGACGGGTTTACGAACTGGCTGGGCGCGGCGGTCGTTTCGAAATACGCGAGGAGGTGAGTGTCAAGCAAACCGTCTCCTGGCTAGCGGGAAAAGGCACACCGGATCCATCACGCTGTGCAGATGGGCGGTTGTAGGAGTTGCTGTTTAACAGTACCCACCGATCACGGTATGATGAGTGTAGTCCTGTTCCTTAGGAGGCCACGGTATCGCGATGGCGCCCAGCAGATGTAAAACGGCTCGAGTCTCGCGTCGCGAGGTATTGCAGGTGGGAGGTCTGACGGGCGTCGGCCTGTCGTTGGCNCAACTTCTCCAGACGCGGAAGCCGGTTACGGCCGGACAGGCCACGACCTTTGGCCGCGCCCGCCAGGTGATCATGTTGTTCCTCCACGGAGGTCACCCCCAGCAGGAGACGTTTGATCCCAAACCGCAGGGGCCGTCGGCCGTGCGGGGAGAATTTGGCGCCATCGCCACATCCCTTCCGGGCGTGCGGTTTTCGGAGAGACTCCCGCAGTGTGCGGCGCTCATGGACCGGCTGGCGGTGGTCCGATCGATGTCGCACGAGAACGCCAATCACGTGCAGGCGTGTCTGCCAGCTCAAACGGGCCACAAACACCCCCCGCAATTTGAGTCACGNGGCGATTTTCCGCCTGCGGACACCGATTTTCCGCCGATTGGAGCGGTCCTCGATCACCTCCGCCCTGCGCGCAGTGGCCTGCCGACGTGGGTTCGTGTGGGGCCGTTGATGCGGCGCAGTAACGGTACGACGCTACACGGCCAAGTTCCTGGTCTGCTCGGGAAACGGCACACCAGCTTCGTCGTCGATCAGCCTCTCCTTCCCGAGCGCGTCGAGGTGAAGGCGATCCAGCCGCTGGCCGGTCTCGACCGGATTCGCTTGGGTAGTCGGGCCCACCTGCGCTCGGAATTCAATCAGCTGAGTCGCCATCTGGATGCGATCGCCGCGCAGCGCGATTTGGATCATTTTTACCAGCGCGCCGTTAACTTGCTTGGCTCGCCCAGAACCAAGGCCGCATTCGACTTGGGCCAAGAACCGCCCGCGGTCCGCGAGCGCTATGGGAAGACGGAGTTCGCGCAGCGCTGTCTCCTGGCGCGACGACTCGCTGAGGCGGGTGTCCCGATGGTGAACGTCAGTTACTGCCACACGCCGTCCGGGTCGTGGGACACCCACAGCCAGAACTTTTCCAAGATGAAAAACAAGCTCGGTCCGGACCTCGACACGGCGTTCTCGGCGTTGGTCGAGGACCTCGAACAACGGGGAATGCTGGACGAAACGCTGGTCATCGTCAACGCCGAGTTTGGCCGCACCCCCAAGATCAACGCGAACGCGGGGCGCGACCACTGGCCTTGGGTCTATTCACTCGCCTTGGCGGGGGCCGGGATCCGGCCGGGGACGGTCTACGGCGCCTCCGATGCTTCGGCCGCATACCCTGCCAGCAAACCGCGTGATCCGGCGGACATGGCGGCCACCCTCTACCATCTGTTGGGCGTCGATCCACAGACCCGCATCGTCGACCTCTTGGGCCGGCCGCAATCGTTGGTAATCGGCGAGCCGATTGAAGAAATTCTCGCCTGATGATCGGTGGCGACGCAGTGTTCCGCCCGGTGGCGACGCAGTGTTCCGCCCGGTGGCGACGCAGTGTTCCGCCCGGTGGCGTCGTCAAGACCCGTCGGCGAGATCCCCGTATTCGGTCCCTACGGGCTGCGCCAGTAGCTTGTCGACCGTCGCGACGGTGGCGCGGACGATACAGTCAAACAGGTGAACGCCGGTTTTCGCGGTTGCCAGGTCGGGTCTCCCGGTGTACCCNGCCGCCGTTCGCTGCCGCATGTCACGGCTGATGAACATTCCGTCGACCGCTCCGGGGACCGTCTCAGCGGCGGCAGTCCGCTGGTCCGCGACCACCAGGTCCGGTCGTATGTGAAGCATCATCGACGTTTCGAATTCGCACGCGTGCCCCACCGACTTATCCTCTCCCTGTAGCGTTTCCGCGATCGCGTCGGCCGCCACGGACCAATAGGAACCNGCCACCAACAACACCTCGGGAAAATCGAGCTGTAGCTCGCGGATCACGATCCGCATGGGATCGATGTTCCCGCCGTGGCCATTGAAGAACATCAGTCGCCGATACCCGTCGTTGAGTAGCGATCGGGCGATGTCGCATAGTGTCGAGATATACGTATCGAGTGCTGCGTTGAGGGTGGCGCCGAGCCGCAAGTGGTGCGCACTGGCACCCAGCCACACGGTGGGTGTCAACAGTACGCGGTCACTGGCAACCCGTTCGACGGCCGCGGCAACTGCCGTACAAAGGATGTGNTCNGTGCCGGTCGGCAGGTGGGGGCCATGTTGNTCAACGGCGGCAAGCGGGATGACCACCAGTGTCCGATCGCGATCGAGCGACGACAGAGTCGGGGCGCTGCAGTCTTGGAAAATCATGGNTCGGCTCGCGGGGGTGCAAAGGGCGCGTGGTGTCGGACTACGAGAATCTACCCGACTCGGTACTTCCGTACAAAATCCTCATTCAGCGAGATGCCGATGCCGGGCCCCTGGGGAGGACGGGCGCGGCCACCGTGGGCTTTGACAGTGCGGAGGATCTCGAGCGGTTCGGAGAGGAGGTGCTGATGGAACAGGTTGGGAGTGGTGTCGTACTCGAGCATCGGCTCGAATTGAAATAAGCCACCCGGCAGGTCCGGGATCACAGAAACCAGGTGCATGTCGACGGCGATCAACACGTCGGAGCCCCACACGTGCGGAATCACGGGGGTCCCAAAGGCGTGCGCCATCGCGAGGATCTTCATGAATTCACTAATCCCCCCGGTCGCCGCGACCTCGGGTTGGAGGATATCGAGACAGCGGCGAACCAAGAGCTCGCGATGTCCAAACCGGGTCCACTCGGCTTCACCCCCCGCGATATGTAAGCCGGGAAGCGCATCGCGAACGGTACGATACCCATCGTAGTCCTCGGGCATCACAGGCTCTTCGAACCAGTAGAAATCGAGCTCCCGCAGAGTCTGCCCCAGCTGAATCGCCTCCCCAACCGCGTAGGCGTGATTGGCGTCAGCCATCAGTTTGAAATCGGTTGGCGCGCCACGACGTACGGCCGTGGCCAATCGTCGGTCCTGCGCCAACCCCATACCGATTTTCATCTTTGCCGCGGTGAAACCCATGTCAGCGATCCGGCCAATCTCCTCCTGGTACACCTCGGGAAGATCGTCTCGCTGCCGGAACATCATCCCGTAACCGTAGACCACAAAAGACTCGCGGGTGCGGCCTCCCAACAGTTGGTACAGGGGCAGTCCGGTGACCTTGCCCGCGATATCCCACAAGGCGATGTCAATTCCTGACATACAACTGACGGGCATCCCTTTTTGACCGTGATCGCGGATCGCGTTGTAGACTTGATGCCAAATAGCGCCCGCATCGAGCGGGTTTCGGCCCACCAGCATTGGGGTGAGGACGTGCTTCACGATCGCCTGATTGGCGATGGCAAAATTTCCCGGTCCAAAAATCTCGCCGATACCCGAGATACCCTCGTCGGTGTGGACGCGGACCAGGTGCGCCGTCCGATGCCCGTAGTAGCCTTGTGAAAAGCCGAGCGGCTCTTGCAGTTCGTGTTGAAGAATGATCGATTCGATCTCAGTGATCCGCATCACAGGCCGCTCGACGGTTGCGCCGGCGGACGGGCCGCGACTAGGTTGAGGCGAATAGAACGCATCACGCACTCCGTATTGTGGATCGGTCGGTGGGTGATCAGTCCGTTGACTTGGGAACACGCAGGGAGTGAATCGTAAACGGGTAGAGCGTCGTCACGTAAACGGTGCCCGCGCGGGCCGCGCAGATCCCCATAATCACGTAGCGCGGCCTCAGGGTTCCGTCCGGATCCTTGACGACTCCGTGGTGCCATCGCCGGGTCTGGCCGTTGGTGTCGGTGAACGTGGCGTAGTCTGGATTGGCGATCGCGATCGGTCCTCGATCGACCGGGGCCTTCCATCCCGGACGGTAGTTGACAACGTGCAGGAACTTGCCCCGACCGGGAAAGGTGGCTGCTACCCCGGCCCATACCGTTCCGTCGGGTGCCACGCACATCGCCCGGCAATCGGTCGCCGATGCCGTGGCAACCAGCGGGCCCAAACTCTTTCCCTCCAGCGACGAGCCCTCCGTGGTGAGATCGTAGCTGTACAACTGGTTGCCACTCATCGCCACCGCGTAGAGGTGTTTGCGATCGGGAGAAAGGTCCCAGTTGAGCGGGTGAGGTTGCGGATCGGCCAACCGTGTCGCCGCCGCGGGGGCCAGGCCATCGATGGTCTGCGGGACCCGGTCCAACCGGTCGGTTCGGGGATCGTAACGGGCCATGGTGCCTCCCAGGATTGGGTGCCACGCGCGGCCCAGGTAGTCGACGACAATAAACGCGTACATGTGGCGGCAGTCGAGCAGATCACGGTAGCGTCCGGTTTTTAGATCCAAACGCATGAAGTGGGTGCTCTCGATCGGGCGTTCATCCGAACAGGTTGAAATGTAGGCCACGCCTCGCGACTCGTCGGGGGTGACACTGATCACCCCCTGATGTTTGATAGGAACCGGGTAGACCCGTGTTTTGCCTGAGCTGGGGTCGTAGACCATGGGGTGGCCGCCCGGGTACGCCGTTCTCGGCTCGTCGCGTTTGGGGTAGCCCTGTTTGGTCCCAAAGTAAATCCGCCCGCTGACACCCACGTTGTTGCGGGTGTGGATCTTGGCCTGGGCAGCGAAACCGGTGGCCTGGGCGCCGATTTCGCGCTGCGCATCAACGACGGTTCGTAGGCGCCCGCTGCGTGGGTCAAAAGCGACCAGATAGGCGTTGTGGCCGTACTTGGCGGTACCGACGTAAATCCGACGATCGTGACCTTCGATGATCGAGAAGTAACCACTCTCCTCGCTGGTCCATTCCGACGGCACCGCGTAGGCCGTTGACCACAACCAACCTGGCGGACGAGCGGCGCCGTCGCTGGCACCTACCTGGCAGGCGGCCAACGGCAGGACCAGCAGGTAACGGGTCCAGGAGGGTTGGGACATGGCAGTCCGTTCCGAATTCGGGGCCGGAGGGGTCGCCGGGTCGTAGAGACCTCTCAGAAACGGGACGCACTATACCACACCGCGCCAGACCACACCGCGCCAGACCACACCGCGCCAGACCACACCCCGCCAGACCACACCCCGCCTCGCGCATCCTCGCCACCCGGCGGGGATGGGATCGTCGCCTGCGGACGGATACGATGGTGGACTTGGCCCTGCGGCTCTGCTGGTGAGGACGCCATGCCCCGGACGATGACTCCCCTGTTGGTGCTCGCCCTCGCGTCGGTCCCGATCGCCGCTCAACCGCCGCCGTTCGAGTTCACCCGGATGGTCGCGCACTGGGACCGCTACGACGATCCGGGATATCTTCCGTTCATCGCCGCCGCTCGACCCCAGGTGGCTCAGCTGGGATTCTACGGAGCCCATTTCTGGAGCCTGGCGCACACCTCGGCTTACGGCGGGTACCCCTCCCATTTTCCGGTCCGTGGGCTCGCGGAGTGCGGCACCTGGTTGGAAAACCGGAATCGCGCCGTGCAGCGCCTGGGAACGAAAGTGATCGGTCATTTCAACGTCGAGTTCTTGGTCGGGGATCCCCAGAGCGAACAGGGACCGCGGGGCTTCTTCAAGTTCTATCGCGAATTGTGGGACGAAACAGAACTCGGACCACGGCCGGTCGCCGATCCCACGGCGTTCCTGGAACGTGACGCGGCGGGCCGACCGATTTCGGGCAACAACTACAACATTGGCGGGATGCGCGAGTACTGGGCGTGCCTGCGAAATCCGCACTGGCAGGTAGTCCTCAAGGCATGGGTCAAGCGCGGGATTGAACGGGGACTGGACGGTTTCATCGCGAATTACTTCTACCGTCACAATTGTCTCTGTCCGCACTGCCAAAGGGGGTTTCGGAGTTATCTCGAGGACCGTTTTTCGGCCGAGGATTTGCAACGCCAGTTCCATATATCGGATCTCAGACGACACGTATTTCCGGAACTCGTGGCGTGGCATGACCCGGCTCAGAGCACGCCCCTGCGCCGCGAGATGCTGCGCTGGTCGCAGATCTCCAACAAGCGGGTGTTCGACGAGGTGTTCGTCCGGTACGGCCGGGCGCTGAAGTCCGATTTGCTGACGGCGCAGTGGAACCACCTGGGAAATTTTGCGCAAATCGAAAGTGACGAACGGTGTCTGTTGCCAGCTGAGTTGTGGGCGCGGGGAGAGGACTACCTGTGGTACAGCACCGGGGCTGCCGCGTTCTATACCGACCTCGCCAATCAGTTTTTGGGGGAAGGGACGCTACAAGCGCGTTACCTGCGGGGGGCCTCCGACGACAAACCGTTCACGCTGGGCAAGTACGAAAACACGCGGATCCGGGTGGCGATCGCCGAATTGGCGGCCAACGGAGGTGCCCCGATGGGATTTTACACGCGATTTACCGACCCCGCCGCCCGCCGTGAGATCGTCCGCTACTTCCGGTTTCTGGCGCGTCACGACGCCCTCTACCAGTCCAATCGACCCTACGCCGAAGCGGTCCTGCTGTTCCCCCGACGGGCCGTGCAGCGGGGCGAGGTGGCTCCGCTGGACGCCTTCCGCAAGGTGGGCCGCCGATTGCTCGATCGCCACCTGCTGTTCGAAGTGCAACCCGATGATCGGCCAGCTGGCCGTCGAGGCGACCGCCCCGTTGTTTCCGTGTCCCCAGACGCGTCGCAGCTCCCTGCGGCGGGGGACCCGCGGTTCAGTCGGTTCGTCGCACCCTACACCGTGCGGGTCTCAGCGACGCGACCCGCGACGGGAAACGCGTGCACGCTCCACTTCGTGAATTACAACCGCCATGAACCGCCGCCCGGACCCCAGGGGAAACCGAGCCCCGGTCGCGGGATCGTCGACGAGCGACCGATTCCCGCCACCGGTGTGGCCGTCGATTTGGTGATCCCCACCGGGCAGCGGGTCACGCGTGTCACCTTTTTGACCCCCGAAGCGGATCCTGCCGAGGAACTTCCGTTCCGTCAATTGAACGGCCGGGTGTCCTTTGAGCTTCCCGAGTTCCTGGTCTATGCGGTGGTAGATCTCCGGCTGCAACGGGAGGGGTGTTGCTCCGCTACCGAATGAGGCGGCCGAAGATGGCCCACAGAGGAGCGTGTTCCGCGCCGGCATCTGACTGGAAAGACGGCCGCCTGCCAGCGGCGAGGCGTGTCGAAGCGGAGGTCGCGAGTGGTCGGCAACCGGGCCACACCCGCCCGATCTCGATTTGATGCGACAGGACGCGAGCAATCGGCTATCTTGGGGGGGTCCGCAGCACCCAGCGAGGGGCGGGCCGAGCACCCGCGCGGCCCCGGCCCCCGACACGGCCGCATTCCGAAGTCATGCCGCAGCACCGCCACTTTTCCCGACGCCCATTTGGCGCCCTCGCGTTGGCGCTCTCGTTGATCACCGCCGTCAGCTGGTCGCAGCAGCGGCCGCCCGAGCCGGGGCGAGGCGCCACGGAGCGGTTCGACACCGAGGTGGGAACGCTGCTGAACAAATACTGTCTGCGCTGCCATAACCAGGAGACGATGGAGTCGGGCATCCGCCTCGACCGACTCGACGGGACGCTTCCCAGCAAACGTCTGTTCCTGTGGAGAGATGTCTTGAAACAGATTAAGGGCCAGGCCATGCCGCCCGAAGACGAACGGCAACCGAGCGCGGCCGAACGGCGATTTCTGTCCGAGTGGATCACCCAGGCCATGACGGCGGCCCGGGCCCGCGACACCCAGAAGAACGGATCGGTACGGCGGCTGACCGTGGCGCAATACCGCAATACGTTGCGGGACCTGTTGGGCCTAGAGGAGGATCTTACCGACGTACTCCCCGCGGACGGGATTTCCCCAGAGGGTTTTGTCAATCACAGCCGGACGTTGACCCTCTCTCCGCTGTTGCTCGAGGCGTATTTTGACATCGCTGCCAAAGCGCTCGCGGTGTCGATCGTCGATCCGCAGTCGAAACCGGTGATTGAGACATTCCGCATGGATTTGGGTCTATCGATCAATCCCGAACCGTACCCCGACAAGCTGATCCTCGGCGCGGGAAGTGTGCTGTTAAACAACGCCAATGTGCGCGTCACCGAACTGGCACCCGACAAGCCGTTCGACTACCAGCCGTTTCGGATGCAGACCGCCTTCGACTTTATCGAGGGCTACCAGGGAAACGCCACGGTGCGCGGCTGGCGAAAATTCAATAGCATCTACCATGCGGTTTTCGCCTGCATGCGGGGTACCGGCGGGTACCCTCGGGGAGCCGCCTACGAGACAGTGACCGATGGCTTGCTGCTGCGGCCCGCCATCCCCAGCTCAGAGATCTTTGGCCAGGAGAGCACCTATGGCCCCCGCGCCAATTTCAAGGTGTCATTGCGCGAGTTGCCCGATCGTGGGAATTTCCGGGTCACCGTCCAGGCGGCCAAAGTCGATGACGGGTTGTTGTTGGGTCCCGATTCTCCACCCCGTAAACCGACTGCTGGGGAGAGCCAGATCGCGATCCCCAAGCCGCGCCAGTCGCCCGTGGTTGAAATCTCCTCGTCCGGTGTCTACCAAGCGGACGTGTACATTGGTCCCGCCGCGGCGGTCACCGTCCCACCGAATGCCTCGCAGCTGGAAGTGGGTCTGATCGGGATTTGGCCGCTGGATGGCGACGCCAACCGCAGGCCGGCGCAGCCGCCACTGCTCGGTCGGCTGGTGGGAGAAGCGCAGTTCGTCGACTCCCCGTTTGGCAAAGCCATTTCGGTCGATGGCAAAGCGGCGAGCGTCGTGATCCCGCGCGACGAGACCATCAAGATCGGAGAGGGCGAATTCACCGTGGCCGCCTGGATTCGCCCGCACAAATTGCAGCAGGGGGGGATCGTCTGTTTAGGGGGATACGGTTACACCCACGGCTGGGTATTCGACATGCCGAACGATCAGGGAATCCTTCGGTTGGAGACGGCCCGACCCGGCAAAATGCACAACGGGACGGTTCAGTCGCGGGCGGGCGTGCTGCGCGCCAACCAGTGGCAGCATGTGGCGGCCGTGGTGCGCCGCGGTGAGAATATGACCCGTCTGTACGTGAACGGATATGAGGTGGGAGTCGGGAGCATCGAGAAATGGGACCTCGACAATCCCGACGTCGACCTGTACATCGGACGGGTGCAAAATGCCCAGCTGTTTGCGGGCGAGATCGACGACGTGCGTCTTTATCGTAGGGCGCTCGGTCTCGCAGAGCTCGAGGCGCTGATCGAGCCGGGCCGGCGTTTCGCGCAGGCCCCTGCGACTGGCAAACCCCAGAACCTGCGGCTTACACTGGGCGATCGTTCCTTTTCGGGAATCCTCAGCCAACCTTCGTTTGTCGCGGTCCGGCTACCGGCCGGTCCGCTCCGGGTACACGCTCGGTACGCCAATGATTCGCCGGTCCAACGGGTCGTGTTGACGCGGCTGGACGATCTGCCAGCGAAAGACGCACAACTGACGATCAGGCGTTTTTCTCGGTTTGAACAGCGGTCTCCCCAGCTGGGGGTGCATCTGGGCCTGCGCCGTGACTGCGGCAGTACGCTTCACCGGGTGGGGGTCGCGCACGCCGTCACGTCGACCGATTTGAGCGAGTTTGTGTTCGCCGGCGCGATCAACAATTTCCCTAGTCCGGATACCGAAGAGGGCAATCCCAACTACCTGGCCGGATTGCGCGACATCGGCATCCGTAGCGAATATACCGACGGCCGGGAGATGCCCCGGTTGCGGATCAGGTCGATCGAATTCGAGGGGCCGTACTACGACAGCTGGCCGCCCGCGTCGCACCGCAACCTGTTCATCGAGACGACCCATCGGGCGGAGTCTGCGGACTACGCCGATCAGATCATTCGCTCCTTTGCGACCCGCGCATTTCGGCGGCCAGTGACCGACTCCGAACAGGCCTCTCTGTTCGCCGTTTGGCAAAACTCCTACGCGCGCGACGGCGACTTCCGGCAGAGCGTCCGTGACGTTCTGTTGGTGGTCCTGACGTCTCCCCAGTTCCTGTTCCTCATAGAACACAGCAAGAGTCCCGACGCTGAGGATTTGGACGACTACGAACTGGCATCCAAATTGTCCTACTTCCTGTGGAATACGGCTCCCGACCGCCAGCTTCTCGAGTTGGCATCGAAGGGCGCTCTTCACGGGTCGTTGGACCAGCAGCTGACACGGATGATCGTCTCGCCCCGATTTGGGACATGCGTACACGAGTTCACGTCACAGTGGCTGGCACTCGACAAATTCGATGTCGTCCAGATCGATCGCTCCCGCCATCCACGCCTGACGCGCGACACCAAAACCGAGTTGCGTAAAGAGCCGATTCGATTTGTTCACTATCTGATCGAACACAACCTACCGCTCAAGAACCTGATTCAATCCGACTTCATCCTGGCCAACGAGGTGGTCGCGGGATACTACGGGTTGGCCGACCGCTGCGAGGCGGGTCTGAGTTTTGTGCCGCTGCAGCACGAACTCCCCCATCTAGGCGGGATTCTTTCGCAAGCGAGCATTTTGGCGGGACTTTCCGACGGCCGTGAATCGAATCCGGTCAAGCGGGGCGCATGGCTGGCGCGAAAGATCATCGCCGAGCTGCCGGACGATCCGCCCCCCAACGTACCTCAACTCGACCAAGAACAGGACCCGCAATTGACCCTCCGCCAAAAACTGGAGCGGCACCGCAACCAGAAGGGCTGCGCCAACTGCCACGCGGGCATCGACCCGTGGGGGCTTCCGTTTGAGCAATTTGATGCGGGTGGGTTGTTGAAACCGGCCGCCGAGATTGACGCCCGTGCCACGCTCCCGGACAAGACCCAAGTCGAGGATCTTACCGCACTCAAAACATACCTCGCCAACGACCGGATCGACCGGGTTGCCTTCAGTTTCCTAAAACACTTGGCCGTCTACGCGGTCGGTCGCAGTCTGACTTACAATGAGCTTGTATTCCTTGAGGAACAGGGACTAGAATTGAAAGCCGACGGATACCGGATGCAGGACATGATTCGGTTTGTCGTCGGCAGCGATTTGTTCCTCAAGAAATGAGTGCTTTCTCCCGAAGAAAGCTGCACGCGCCTACCGCATCCGCCTTCTCGAAGCTGGAATAATCCGATGCCCTCCTTTGCTCCACTCGACCGCCGCTCCGTGCTCAAGGGGATTGCCGGAGCTTCGCTGGTGTTGCCGGTACTCGAGGCCATGGGAGAGGAGGTGTCCAGCCGTCCCCCCAGGCGGTTCTGCGCGCTCTACACGGCCAACGGAATGTCACTGCCCAAAGGGGCACATGAAATCGACGAGTGGAGTTGGTTCCCGACCACCAAGGGGAACGATTTTGCGTACGGAAAATCGACGGCCCCCTTGAGTCCCTTTCGTAAGCAAATCAGTTTTATGGGTGGGCTGTATCATAAGAATGGCACCAAAGCCGACCCGCACGTCTGTTCCGACATGTGGCTTACCGGCGCGCCGCTGCATAATTCCGAACGCGGCAAGTACAACACCGTGGGGATCGATCAGATCGTCGCGTTACATACCAAGCAATTCTGCCGGCAGCCGTCGTTGGTACTCTCGATCGATGCGGGCGTTGGCTTTCTGTCCCGGACGGGGACGATTTCGTACAGCCTCGAAGGCAAACCGATCCCAGCGGAAAACAACCCGCGCCGGGTGTTTGACCGCCTGTTCCGCGCCGACCGCGCATCGCTTACCGCACAGCGTGACCAGCTGCAGCGGCGCATTCGACTGGTCGACGCGGTCCTCGAAAACGCGCGGACCCTCAATCGGCGGCTGGGTCGATCCGACCGCGAGAAGATGGATCAATATTTGACATCGCTCAACGAGGTTGAGGCGCGCTTAATCGCCTCGGAGAAATGGATCGATATTCCGCTGAAAGCGCAGGACTACTCGCACCTCAATCTGGACGTCACCTCCGAGGGGACGCCCGATGAGTACTACCGGAACATGCTCGACCTGATCGCGCTGGCGTTCGACGCCGACATTACCAGGTCGGTGGCGTTTATGCTCAACCGCGAAGACGGGATGGGAATCAGTGACACCTTCCCGTTGAAACTCGGCCTCAGTCGCACCCACCACAATCTATCGCACGCCCAGGACAAACAGGGCCAGATCGACTTTGCCAAGTACGATTTGTTCCTGAGCCAACAACTGGCCTACTTCCTGGGACGTCTCAACGAGTTCAAGGACGCCAATGGCACGGTGCTGGATAACAGCATCGTGCTGTTCGGAAGCGGCGCGAGTACGACCCACAATCCGACCAATCTCCCCACGTTGGTCGCCGGTGGCGGTCACATGGGATTGCGGCACGGAACGTACTGGCACCGCGCCGACACGTCAATGTCGGACGTGTTTTTGAGTATCCTGCACTCGATGGAAATCGAAGTGCCCTCCTTCGCGGACAGTACGGGCGTGCTGCGCGACTCGATCTTCTCGGCCATCTAGGGGCCGTGGCGGAGCGCCGTTGGAACGGGCCACTAGCGGGACTCCGGTGTCGAAGCCTCCCCGCGTGGTTTGCGCGACCAGCAGGCGAGCAGCGCCGGCAGGATCACCAGGTCGCCCAGAAGTGCCGCGGCAATGGTGGTGCAAGCGACGCCGGCAAACAAGCGATGCGTGGGCAGCGTGCTGGCGAAGACGCTGCCAAAGCCAGACACCAAGACGATGGTGGTTATCACCAGCGCATTGCCGACCGCGATAAACGTGCGACGCATGGCGGCGAGCAGGTCGCCCCCAGCGCCCCGTTCGTGTTCAAACCGGGCGAGAAAGTGAATCGTGTCATCGACCGCAATCCCGAGGCAGACCGTAAAAGCACAGGCGCTGGCGATGTCGAGTGTTGGGTTCCAAAACACGCGTGAACCGGCGGTGGCCACCAGCGGGAAGAGATTCGGTACCACCGCCAGCAGACCGAGGCGAAACGAACGAAAGGCGCACGCGATCACGATGAAAATGACCACCGATGCCAGCGCCAAGCTGTACAGCAACTCGTGAATGACGCGTTGAATCATCTGTCCGCGGCTCATCGCCGGTGAGACCACCCCAAACCGATAGCGGGGGTGGCGGTCGGCGATCAACGCCAGCCGCTGCTGGAGGCTGCGGACACACGGTTCGAATTGCGAAATCCCCAGGTCGCCATGACGAGCCACCACTTGAGCCCGGCGTCGATCGGGGCGCCAAAATTGCTCCAGCAAGGGTCCCGGCAAGAGGGTCCGCGGGACGACCTGTTCCCAGGTGTGTAAGGATAGCGGTCCGTGCAACACCTCCTCGGCCGCGCAGGCCCCCTCGACCTCTGCCAGGAGTTTAAGGACGTCGACGTCCTCTGCATTGGGCGGCCATTCGACCACCACCCGCAGATACTCAATTCCACCCAGCGCGTGTTCGCATTGCAGCATCGCTTGGTAGGCCTCGCTACCCCGCTCAATACGATTCCCCAACCAGTCGTCGGGCTTGAGGGTCAACGTCAGCGCGGTCAACGTGGCGGTCAAGAGGAGCCCCCCCACTGCGACCCAGCGCGCGCGGAGGACAATCCAGTCCATTCCGCGCGACAGGCGGATCATGTGCCGCGCCACGAGATCACGTTCCAAGCCGTCATGGATACGGCGACCAAGTCCTGAGTTACCGAGCAAGGGAACCACGAGAATCACTGCCGCGAAGGTTTGCGAGACGCCAACCGCCGCGCCCCGTCCGAAGGCTTGGACCACCTCCGCGTCGGAAATCAACAGCGACCCAAAACCTATCGCTGTGGTCAGCGAGGTCAATAAGCAGGCGAGCCCGATATGCGTAGCGGCCGAACGAGTGGCCTCGACCTGGCTTTTCCCCGCGGCCCGTTCGCGGCGCAGATGGACCACCAGGTGGACGCTGTCGGTGAATCCAATCATGGCAAACATGACCGGCAATAAGGGTTCCAAATCGGACCGCGGTTCTCCCAATAACTTCAACCACCCCAGTGCCCATAGCGTTCCAACCAGCGGACCGCTTACGGCGATCGCGATCGCCGACGGGCGGCGAAAAATCAGCAGCGCCAGGACCACTACCGCGGCGTACGCCGTCAGTTGGACATGCAGATGTTCCTGATCCGCGGCTCGGACCAGCGCGCGTTGGATCGGTACCAGGCCCGTCATGCGCACCCGAATGCCGGTTGCTTCCAGGTGATCGGCGGCGATGGTGCGAATCCTCGCCAGTGATTGCCTCGCGAGTGACTTGGGGGCCACCTGCAGCAACATCGTGCGTCCATCGTCTGCCAGGAGTTGGCCGGAGACCAGGGGATTCTGGGCCGCCGCGGCCCGCGCGCGGGTCCAAGCGGCAGGGGACGCGGTGTCGCGCGGCAGCAGCGGTACCGGAAACCCGAGCGGTCCGGGGGTCGGAATTCGGTCGAGCCACAGCACATCGTGGACCAGATCGTGTGCTTTCAACTCGTTGACCGCGGCCCGGATGGCTGTGATGCGCGGCGCCCGAAAGAAGTCATCTGCTTCCAACAGCAGCAGCACGGGTGTTCCGACGAACCGAAAGTCGTCTGCTCCGGGGACGTCCTGAAACTCGCGCACGGGGGCCCAGCCGGCCTGGCCGGGTTCTTGCCAGTGAACTCCCCACCAGCCGAGTACGGGTGGCAGGCTGAGGATAAGGACCACCAGCCAGCCCCAGCGGCGGTGGTCCGCGACCAGATTCGCCAACCCTGCAATGACCCACTTCATAATCTGCCGCTGATTCCCCGCATGGCCTCCGGAAAGGGACCGCGAGTGTAACGTCTCTACCCCGATCGACCAACCTCCGTCGCGTCAACGGCGGGACCCTCGCGGGGTACTCGGTTGAGCGCCGGGGGTCGGAGGCCGCCGAGGATGCCGTTGTCCGGGTCACGGAGTCGCCAGATCTGCTCCTGGCGAAAGGTTTCAAATCCGGCCCGCCGATAGGTCGGCA
>PADE01000207.1 GCA_002702965.1 Planctomycetaceae bacterium | reverse complement strand
TCATCCCGTTGCGTGACATCAACCCACAACAGGGTCGCCAACAGGTGTCGCCGCGGGAGTTCGCGGTGCGCTTCTAGGATAGACTCGATGGTGGATTGGTCGGTATCCGCTGTCCAGTCCTGCCGGAAGCCGCTCTGCACACCGTCGATCTGCTGCTGTTGTGGGACCGTGATCGGCGCAAGTTCAACCTGCTCCATGGATCCCGGGCTATAGGACAGTCGCAGTAACGCGAACACCACCGCGACAAGAGCGACACCCGAAAAGGTGAGGAAATTCGAGGCCGCCAAGATCGAACCACGGCATTCGCGAGGGCTGCGCTGCTGTATGTAGGCGTTAATCGGCACATCGAACAGACCCGCGCTAAACCCGAGGCCCCCCAGAAAAACACACGCCCAGATCAACACACTGGTCGTACTTTCGTCCAGCTGGAAAATCGTGCCCCGCACCAGGAACAGCAGAAAACAAAAAACGACAATTCCCAGGGCGCCCAGCGGAAGTAGCCCCAACTCCACACGTCCACGAGACCAGATCCCGGCCAGCACCGCTCCCAGCCCCAGACCAAAAACGAGGCACACCAGCAGCGGTACCTTCTGGGTTTCAGTACTGGCACCTCCTTCAAAAGCGAATTGGTCGATGTTCAGTTGAGCCAGGGCCCCCAAGGACCAGAAAAAGACCGACCCCAAGGCGACGCGAAACAGCGGTCCGCGTGAAGTCAGTGTCCGCAAATCGCGATACGTCTGAACGGGAAAGTCCCAGGGAAATTTCCGCATCACATTGGCGACCGGAAGCGGTCGCAGCAAAAGGCTGAGCAGGGTGCCCACCACGGCGATTCCGAGCAACACCGCAGCGGGAACCCACACATGCTGCTCGACGCCCTTCTGGCCCGTCAGATCGGTAAGCTTGTTTCCCACAGCCATCCCGATCACCGTGGCCCCAACGGTAGTCAACCCGAACAAACCGTTGGCCAACGAGACCTTCTCGGGTCTCAAGATCTCGGGAATGCTCCCCAATTTCGCCGGACCAAAAAGCGCACTCTGGGCACCCATTAAGAAGACGGCGGTGAACAAGATCGGCAAGCTTTGCAGGAAAATCGCGCCGATCCCCAAAGCCATGATCAAGATCTCCGCGATCTTGCAGCCGACGATCACCTGGTTCTTGGGAAAACGGTCGGCCAAATAGCCGGCGATCGCTGCCAACCCAAGATAGGGAACGACAAACAACACCGTGCCTAACATCAATATCTTGCCAACCTGAGACGGGTCGACGTAATCCTTGCCGATACCGATTACCAACCAGCGAAACACATTGTCATTCGTCGCTGTCAGAAACTGGGTAAACAGAAGTCCCAGAAAGCTACCCGACGAGAGACTGCCCCAGTCATCACGTGGTTTTTGGTTAAAAGTCCCTGAATCGGCCATGCCACTTCGGTGGTTGACGGAGTAAGAGTCGGCGAGAACCCCGGAGACATTTATCGATGAGCAGACAATTCATATTGTCCCGCTTGGCCTGTTACCGATAAAGTCTCTCTGATTCCACTACCGTGTCAATGAGAGTGTGTTCATGTCCCGGGTTACCACGTTCCTGGTCGGAGCCGCGTGCGGGGGCGCCCTCGTCTTTACGAGCCTGAAGTACCATGTAGTGCGAGCCGGCGATGGCTTGGATGGGATCATCTTCGTCAGGAAACTCTCCGCAGAATTTGACGACGCCTACGTAGACATCCGTGATTTTGACGCGCAAGAGTGGAATCGACACGAGGCACTCAAATCGGCCCTCACAAAAGCCAACCGCAGCGAGTTGATTCGCACCGAGAACTCGCTCATGGACAACGTGTTCAAACCGCTACGAAGCAACCGGAGCAACTGACACAGGTTCTCCAGCCGGTACGGCTTCTCGATCCCATTAGGAAGAGCGTGTCCGGTGAAGTCTCACGGGGTCTCGGTCGCGAGAATTACTACAACCGCGCGTCGCGTTGATTCTTTCCAGGTAGCTATCGAGCACGGTCGATCTTCGAGATAAACGCTCGCGCCATCGTCGTGCCGCTACGGGGATCTCGGTGGGACATCGCTTTCTGTGCGGAGAACTGGGCATGAAACTCACCCGCAACCAAACGTTGACGCTGGGTCTGGTCGTACTCGCCCTCGGCATACAATTCCATTGGGTGGATTCGTTGGTGCTGACCAAGGAGAGCACTCGTTTCTTCGCGCAGCGTGTAGAAACCCGTCCTGTGCGGGCGGCGTTGCGAGAACCATTCCTGGCCGCCAACGTCGTTCCCAATCGCGTCGTCCGACCACCCGAGTGGCTGGGCTGGGCGTTGATGTCCGCAGGCGCTGTAACCGTGCTTCAAAGTCTCGCAATGCAGCCGGACTAAAAATGCAGCCGGACTAAAAATGCAGCCGGACTAAACAGGTCAGCTGAGTCCGTCTGGCGACCGACACGCACCACTGCGGCGAGTTCTGGTCGGCGCGCCCTCTCGCTGGCGACCAGGATACGGCGGCCGTCAACCGTTTGCGGAGTTTTTTGCCGCACCTGATTGGCAACGATCGGCCCCATTTTATGACCATCAGGCCAGCCGAAGGACGCGCCTCGAGATTGCCGATGTGCGCGTCGAAGCCCTATCATGAAAGCATGCTGAACCTCCAATCAGAAACTCCCTCCAGGTGGCTGGAACAAGTTCTACCGCATCTGGACCTGTTGCTCGTCGATCACGCCCACTGTGAACGCAAAGCGGCCGGTGTCGCGATGAACCTGCTTTCCACCTATATCGACAATGAAGATCTATGCGCCGAAATGGTCCGCATCGTCCGGGAAGAACTGGAGCACTTTGAAGCCGTCTGCGCGTTACTCAAAATGCGCGGAATTCGTTTTCGCCGATTGCGACCCGGGGACTACGGACGCCGGTTGAATACGCTGGTCGATCGTACCGAACCACAACGGGCCGTCGATCGGTTGCTGGTGGCCGGACTCATCGAAGCCCGCTCGTGTGAGAGATTCGGCATCTTGCGCGATCATCTGCGAGATAGTGAACTGGCTGACTTCTATGGGAGTCTGTTTGAGTCCGAAGCGAGACATCACGCAATCTACATTCGTCTGGCAAAGGGGTACGCAACCAGCGACGAGGTTGAATCACGTCTCGTTACGCTAGGCTGTGAAGAAGCGCGCATTGTGCTGGCAGGGCACCCACTCCCCAGAATGCACAGTTAGGCGTTTTGGTCGCCCGGTGGTTGTCGGGGTCGAGCCCGCGAAAACTTTGCGGGGTATCCCAGATAAAGAGAGTCGCTACCCTTTGCGAAGTTCCAACAACGCGCGAACATAAGGGATAATATCGTCCTGGTAACTAAAACCACCATCGCCGTATTGGGCTGACTCGTTGTCGAAACGCTTGCTGAGTTTTCCGTCTGGACCGTAAACCAACACCGCGGGAATGCTTGCCAAATTCAATTTTTCGTAGATCGCCGTATCCACATCGCTAGAGACAATGTGGGTAAACCGAGCCTGACGGCTGACCGCAAACGTGCGCACATCTTCCAATTGTGAAGCCCGAGGAGCTTCGCTGCCACCGTCGAAGTCCATGTTGAAACTCAAGCACACGACCTGGTTTTGATACTGGTTGTGCAACTGCACAAGCCCGGGAAACTCCCGCACGCACTCGGTTCACCACTTGGCCCACAGATCGACCACGACGACTTTTCCCACGTATTGAGCGATGCGCCGCTCGGTGTCATCCCAGGATCCGACTTCCACGGCCGGTTGCCCGCCGCTACAACCGGCCAACAGCAGCAAACCAAGCACCGTCCAACGGGCATCTGCCATCAGCGCACCTTTTCCAGTCCCAGCTGGGACGCTTCAATTTCCGGATCTTGATAGGGCAACGCCTTGAGAAACTCGACCACGTCATCGATTTGTCGACCGGTCAGATGACTCGTCCGGCCGTGGTGATCATCACGGTTAAACGTCGTCAACACATCCCGCAAACTGACGGCCCTACCGTGATGCAAGTAAGGGGCCGTGCGGTACAGCCCGAGCAATGTGGGGGTGTCGTACTCGGGGCCCATTTTCTCGGTCTCATCGTCTTTGCCAGTCCCCACGTCGTGCCGCACAATGGCCTTTGGCTGGCGCGGTCTAGAATCACTGTAGAATGGTCCGCTATGGCAGCTCGCACAATTCGTTTCCCGCGACGCGAATAAGGCCTGGCCCCGCCGCGCTGCCGCATTGAGACCGCCGCTCGCATAAGGACTGAGGGTAAACTTGTGCGAATTCGAATAGGCCGCCAGGGCATCCAACGACGCTGAAAGACCGCTGTTCGGTTCTCCCAGTTGGGGGCGAACCTCTCCCGAAATCAGACCGCGCCCCTGCATCAGCTTGCCGCGAATCGTGTGCTCGAAATCCTGAACTTCATCGCGATCAGCCGACCAGTGGATCGGGTGCGTCCAGGCCATCCCGGCGAAGGACTGCGTATTGCGCAGCCCTTCTGGATTGTGCCAAGTACGACCGTCCGCGTCGCCGTCGGGATGGCAACTGGAACAAGAAATCCAACGTCTCCCGACCATCGGCTGGAGCGCTGAGTAAAACAGCACTTTGCCCTCCAAAATCTGTTCGCCGAGCGGGTTCTCGCACACGGGGATCGTCGCCACGACCTCGAGCTTCTCGGTGTCGTAAGCCACCACATTGAAATCGAGCGCGTTGTAGACGTACACCGTCTTGTTGTCTGGCGAAACGCGTACCGCTCGTGGATTGTGGCCCAGTTGTAGATGCTTGCGGAATTCGATCTCGCGATAGTTGTCGTCGAGTTCCCGGCAAGCGAACAAATCGTTGGTACCGCTGAAAACGATGTACACCTGTCGTCCATCGTGCGACAGTGCCACTTCCCAGGGATTCGACGTGACCAAGTTGCCCAGGAACGCATCCATGGGAATCCGTTTTCGACGACGTTCCGGTCCGGGAACGGTGTCGACCACAGAAAGGTACGGAAAAATAGACCCCTCTCCGTGGACCGCCTTCACGCGAGAACGCAAGTGGGGAAAATATGCTTTGGGACGGTTCGGATGCACCACAATTTGGCGCGATAAGTTGTCGGTGCGCGCCCCCGTCCACTGGTCGTTGACCTCGCCGGTTGCAAGGTCGATCGACTGGATGCGGGTCGTATAGTACTCGGTCACTAGCAGCCGACGCTGGTCGGGTGTGATCGCAATTCCCCGCAGAAAACGACCCACTTGCAGCTCGCGGACCAATTTCCCTGACGCGGCATCGATCTCAACGACGCGGCCGGGGTAATCGAGCGTGACATAGACGCGTTTGCCCGCACGATCGCTAACAACCCCATACGGCTCATCAAAAACCGCCGTGCGGTGGAGCAGCGCGCCTGAATCCGCATCGATCAACACCACAGCATCCTCTGCGTAAGCCGCGACGGCGACACGGTGCGAATCACCGATGAAAGAAACGCCCTCCGGCTTCGCTCCAACCGGTACTTCCCGTACCGCGTGGTGGCTCCGCAAGTCAACGATCGTTAATGTTCCACTGTCGCGGTTCGAGCAGGCCAGCAAACGACCGTCGGCGGAGACGTCCATCAGACTATTGGACGACCCGGCCGATGCGGGGGAAACCATCGAAAGACCGAGACAACACGCCAGCCAACGGCGACGAAACAACCAACAGCGAGCGGATTTCAGGATCGTCAAAATCACCGGATCGCCTTACAGCAAAGGATTCTTGGGAAATCAAAAAAACCCGCTTTCCACCGATGTGAAAAGCGGGCTTTGTCGGAATATCTCAACCACACTACAAAAAACCTTCCTAGGGAAGAATCTTTTTCGTGCTGCCGAGGACAAGCTTCACTTCCTTCGCGTTGAGTTTGCCAGCCTGATAGGCGTGATTCGCCTGAACGCGAGCGCGCTTCCACATCAACACCGTCACTTCGGCGTCTTTGGCGATCTTGTACGCGGGCGGGCCAGCTAAACCATCGAAGACCGTCAACGGCAGGTTCTTGATTTTGTGCTTCTTGGCAAAGGCAACCAGCTGTTCCTCTGCCTCATCGGGATCGTCGGTTAACAACACCACGAAGCCAGCCATCCGGCCCTTACGGTTCTTGCCAACTACGCTGTCCATTTGCTTGACCAAACTGGTCAATTCGTCGGTGATCTTCCGGGTGAAGATATTGACCACCGGACGAGCGCTGTACCGTCAGCGGTAGCAAAGGGTCTTACCCTTTGCTGGCCCCGTACAGTCTTTCACATTGTAGGCGGTGGCAAAACCACCGACCTGTAAACCCGATTTAAAGTCGGCCGCAAACGCCGCGGTCCCCAATGACACCGCCAGCATCGCGAGCGACGACACGGTCACTCTCTTCATCGAATATTCCTCCTTCGACACGAAACACTTCGCTTGCAAACGTAGTCCACTTGTACGTCCACAACAGCTTACGCTCTGGGCCCAAAAAATGCAAAGACCTACCCGTGGTTTTCGGGAAACGGCCTCCCGAAGTCACGCTAAAACAGGGCATGCAAGGGCGTGAATGAGGNGTGGGAAAAACCAGGATCTCTGGCGGTCTGTGCCGCTAAACGGTACAGACCGCTGGGTGCAACGGTACTCACGGGGTAGCCACCCCGTGTCGATTCAGGAAGTCAGACGGTGGAAAATCTGTGAAAACCGGCTGTGAAATGGGATCCCCAAACGCCTATCATCACCGCAGACCGCGAATCGACAGATCCTGGCCCCCGCTGGACCGCGACTGTGCCAGTTCGCTGCCTGGTCGATCCACTCTGTTCGATGGCATCGGGGAGGAAAACCGACGTGAACAGCTCGAAACCCGGACGGCGAGAGGTGCTGGGCGGCCTGGCAGCGATGGGGGCAATGCGGTCCTGGCATCCTCGCCATGACGGCCTGGCAGCCGAGACGAAACCGGACACAATCGATGTCGGGTTCATGAGTGGACCGACCGCGTCCCATCGACAAAGTTATCTGCGCATTCTGGCTGGGTGCGACGGCGTCCGGCGGGTTGCCGTCGTCGATCCCACTGGCCAGACGCTGGACGAGTCAAAACGGCTACTGGGATCGCGCTACAGCCACGCCGGCACCAACGCCGACCGAGTTCTAGGTGCGTTACGTCCCACCCTGACGGTGATTACCCTCGAGGCACACCAGAGTCCGGCTGCGATCGCAAGCGCCCTGCAGTTGGATAGTCATGTGCTGACCGAAAAACCAGCGTGCGTCAGGAAAGCTCAGTTTGATCAGATCGTCGACCTGGCCAATGCCCGCGGGCGCGAAGTCATGCTGGCCATGGCCACACGCTCCAGCCCCCTCATCAAGAAAGCTCAACAGGTCATCCGCAGAGGCTTTTTGGGGAAACCGTACGCTGCCACCATGGATTGGGTGGCGGACCAAACACGCCTCCAGAGTCCGGCCTACCAAGCGTCCTGGTTATCGTTCAAGCAACGCGCCGGAGGGGGCAAGTTGATCTTCCATGGCATCCACTACCTTGACATCATCGCGTTCCTGATCGGACAACCGATTCGTCGGATTTCCGCGATGTGCGCCAACGTGGGTGGAGAACCGATCGAAGTGGAAGACGCGGCGATCGTTAATTTCCAGACGACCGGCGGCATGCTGGGGACGTTGAACACCGGCTATTACCTGGATCGGGGAAAACAGAATCAGATTCGCATCTGGGGCTCGCAAGGGTGGATCCAGCTGCAGATGCTGCCGGCACGGCGAATGCGTTGGAGTTCATCCCACCCAGACGCGCCTCGTGGAACGCAGGAGTTCTCCTGTCCAGCCAACCCAGGCCTGTACGAGTTGTTCTTTCGAGAAGCAATCGATTTCGCTCGTGGCCTGGGNAAGTCGCCAATCACAACCGCGGAATCGTCGCGCACCCTCAATGCGGTGTTCGCTGGTTACCGATCGGCAGCCCTGGGACAAACCCAGGTGCTCGGATAGGTCATTTCACGTGTCGATGGGGCAGACCGCGCAGCGCCGGCAAGACCAGGCAACCCGTATTCACCAGGTCCCCTCGTTGCGCAACAGGCGGACCTTGATTGCCAACCCGTCACGCGCGGAATAACCTCCGAGCGCACCATTGGCGCCGACAACGCGGTGACAGGGGACCACCAGCGGAAAACGNTTCGTCGACATGACGTTGCCCACCGCGCGCGCGGCGCGCGGAAATCCGGCGCGCCGTGCCAAGTCCCCGTAGCTCCGTGTCACCCCGTACGGAATGCATCGACACTGTTGCACGACCCGAGTCTGAAACGGGGTCAGATGCCCTAATTCCAGTTTCACATCGGAGAAATCGACCCGTGCACCCTCGCAAAATCGCTGTAGTTGCTTCACCAGCCNCTGGATCATGCGGGGAGGACGGATCGGGTCACCGCCCCCTAATACGGTGACCGCTGCCTGCGGCGTCGGTTGAGCAAAACCGATCCGCGTGATGCGCGACCCCTCCCAGGAAACAGACATCCAGCCCATAGCCGAACAGAAGACCGTTCCGTTCATCGAGCATTCGGATACGGGTTGGCTCACTGCCCGAGACCCCACTTCCTCTGATTTCCCGAACCGGTTTCAACTGGGTCGTCGCGCTTGCAATCCACCGGCAGCGCGGCTGGCACTCACTCTGGCCACTTCTGGCCAGCCATCCTATACTAAGCTCAATGCGACACCAATCATCTGGACGCCGAGTCGTCGTCTAGAGGCAATGTGACCTGGTGAAGCTCTTATCCTATTCGCTGAGGGGACACCGTACCTTCGGGGACTCTACCTTCGGGGACACCGTTTCGGGGACACCGTTTCGGGGACACCGTGAAGCGGATGTGCCTGTTAGTTGGGGTCGCTTCTCTGCATTCAGCCCAGCTCGTGCCCCCGCTCGTCACTGCGCGCGACAACAGGAGGATACGATGACCGGTTATGCCACCGTCAGTGACGACTTCTATGTCAACGTCAATCTAAATACCGAAATGGACCTTCCGCAGAATCGAGAAACGGTCCTCTATTTCTTTGAACAGATTCAAAAACTTTATCCGGCCATGCGCAACTTTTATTCGCGCGAGCGCGGTGAGTTTGTGTTGGAAGAAGACAAAGAGGGTGGACAGTATCGCTGGACTTCCGTCGAGGCCCGGCGCGTCTGTTCGGGACAGGTAAATCCCGAATCGGTAGCAAGCGCACTACAGCAGCATCGGTACGTGCTCGAATCGGTCCCCTTCTCACTGTCGATCAGCCCGTTGGACTGTGAATCTCTGAATGTCATGTTCGGTTTTGACTTTACCTATCGCGGCAACCACAACCAACTTGTAGCCGAGGCATTAGGATTGATTCCCGCGTTTGAGAAGTTGGCAAACCGGGATGGTGCAACGCTGATCTGTAACGAACCCGTGATTCAGTTTTCGCTGGAACAAGACTGTCGCGTGCAGTGTCGTCTGGCGATCGAGCCGCGGACCAGCGCCTATCACGTCCGCGCGGGGGAGTTCCCTGAAGAGCAACTGAGCGTCTACATCACAGCCCGTCGATACGGGAGCCTGGACGCGGACGAGTCCTACGTGTCGGCAATGGATCGCCTGGCCAGCCTATGCCAGGAGGTCGTCGATGAATACGTAGTCGAACACGTACTGCAACCGCTGCAGCAGGCGATTGCGATCAAATAACCGCACGCCAAAGCAACGCGAACCATGCGCCCACACGAGGCAACGCTATTTGCGCGGAGTGCCTGCAGGGTTTTTTCGAATACTCCCGACGTCATTGTCGACCCTCGGGATTGCACCGGTCCAGACAACGCGAGCCACACGAGCCTGCTGATCCGCCGCCCAGCCAAACAGGTAGAGAGTCAGGCCCGCCCGCAGTTCGGGACGCACATCCGACCAGGTGCGCCGACCCGGTTTGATCTGCAGGCACTGAATCAAGTGGATCCCGAACCGGGTGCGCACGGGGCCGCTAANCTGCCCGTTCTGTAACGCAAAGGCTACCTTTGTAAAACCATCGGGCATCGGTTCGTCTCTCTGAATCCAACCAATGTCTCCCCCCTGCCCCGCCGTCGGAGCGTCGGAATAGCGCCGCGCCGCCTCAGAAAACGTGACTTCACCAGCTCGGATCTGCCGCGCCAAACGCATCGCCCGCTCACGGAGCATGGCCCGCTGACCGGCCGCCGCGTCAGCGGGGAGTTTGAAGAGAATATGTGCAACGCGCAGCTTCGTCCCGTCAAAATCGCGCGCATGCCGCGCGAAGTACTGTTTCAGGTTCGCTTCGGTCAAATAGCGATCGAGAAACCGTTGCCAGCCAATCTTCCAAGAAATTTCGGATCGCAATTCAGCCTCGGTCATCCGCTGCCGATCGAGGTGTTGCTCGAGCGTCAAGCCCTGACCTCGCAACTGGCTACGCAAACTCTCAACCGTCAATTCGACTTCCTGGCGGCTGGCAGCCAGTTGTTTCTGTTGCAGAAAAAACTGTACCAGGCGGCGTTTGATGAGCTGCGTAAGAACTTCCGCTTCGACCCGCTTGCGCTCCCGCGGAGCCATCTCCTGTGGGCGATCGATGCGACGGACCTGTCGCGCGACCTCACGGACCAAGATCGACTGATCATTCACCCGCGCCGCAACGGTCGGCNGGTCCGCGTCGGCGAACTCCGCCAAGCGGATCGCAGCGTCCGCTGAATGGGCGCAGAAAACAACCTCGCTCAGTGCTAGCAACGACACCAGCCATTCGCCACGGCGACTTCTCGGAAGCGGAAGAGTGCCGCCAACCGTTCTGAATCTACAAACCGTGACCGCCGGATACAGCACGTCGCTTCCTCTCGATCTTCATCCACCGTCACTTGATGCACTGCTCATTATGGCGATCCCGTTTGGCAGCGGCAAATAATCGCAAATCGAGGCGACCGTGCGGCAGCCGCCTCCTGCCACAGCGGCAGGCGGAGCATGGTGCGACCCTACACTCCCCCTCGTCGTTAAACTCCCCGGACATTCCCCCGTTTGTGTGATCGGAACACCCGGCAAAAGTGCGTCAACGTTCATTTTTCGCACGACCGTACGCGATCTAAGACGTATNTCGGNTTGGATCTTTACTACGACCGCTAAGACCCGCTCGGTTTGCGCCACGGTTAAATCCAGCAAGTGGTTTTCCCCGCAGTACATTGCTCGTTCCATTTGATACAGGCTTTCCCGATGAAAACCCAACGAACGCAGGTTCCCTGGCAAGTCAGCGTCCTTATCTGCTGCTTGGCTTTGGGATGTTCACGCGAGTACTACCGGCTACAGGCGGATCGCGATGTCTTTGACACCATCGCCGGGAACACGGCTGATCCGCGATGGGCAGAACCGCAGTTCTCGATCGACATCGACCCGCGCAGCCGCTACTACGCCATCGACAACGTCGACCTCCCACCTATGCCTGACGACGATCCGGAATCAGCAAAATTCATGCGGGATGTCAACGCGCGATCCTGGGAAAAATACGGCACCAATCCAAGATTCGAGAACCCCAACTGGCAGGGGAGGCTGGCGGAATACGTCCCGATGACCGAGGACGGCAAGGTCATTCTGAATCGAGAGTCGGTCCTCACGCTGGCCTATATCCACTCTCCAGACTACCAGGGGCAGCTGGAAAACCTGTACCTCAACGCGCTCGATGTGACCACCGAACGATTTCGCTTCGAAACCCAGTTTTTCGGTGGCAACGACACCACATTCGCGGTAGGAGATGGTTTCTCGGGTCCACAAAGCACGCTGACGAGCAGAACCGGAGACAGCAGGCGCCTGCTAACGCGTAACTTCGCAACCGCCGCAACGATGATGGTCGGTTTTGCCAACACCCTTGTCTGGCAATTCAGCGGTGACAATACCAGCGGCAACAGCTCGCTCATCAACTTCTCGCTGGTTCAACCTCTGCTTTCTCGCGGTGGACGAGCATTCACAACGGAACGGCTGACACGAACCCAGCGGGGTATGCTCGCCAACCTGAGAAACCTGGCTCGCTATCGCAAGGGTTTTTATACCGACACCATCATCGGTTCANCAGGTGGTGCAAGCGTCCGACGTAGTGGTGGTGGTTTCGGTGGCACGGGCCTGACAGCCTTCACCGGGACCGGTNCTGGTGGCCAGGGTGGTGTCGCANCGGGCGGTGGTTTTGGCGGTTTCTTCGGCNGNNNCGGTGGNNNNGGCGGCGGTGCCACAGTCGGCGGAGCCGCCGGCGGTGGTGCCGGGACGGTCGGAGGTTTTGTCGGACTGCTACAGCGCGTGCAGCAGATCCGCAATGACCAATACAGTGCCAGCCTGCAGGGCCGGACCCTCACGCTGTTGGAAGCGAACCTGGAAGCCGGTTTGATCGACCTGGTCCAGGTTGACAACTTCCGGCAGTCGTATCAGACGCTTACCGCTAACCTGCTGCAAACCACCACGGCCTTCACGGGTCAAATCGAAAACTACAACCAGTCGTTGGGGTTGCCCCCCGAACTTCCGGTCCAGCTCGATGATTCCTTTGTCAGTCAGTTTGAGTTGATCGATCGAAAGGTGACGCGGATCCAGGATGACCTGGCCGACTTTCAGGGCCGTATGGGTAGCTTGCCGGCCGCGCCTGAAACGGCCGCCCTCGGTCCCTTCTTCGAAGAATCCAACGAGATCGTGACAAGAACTCAGCAACTGCTCCAGGACACCCAAAACGACCTGGGCAAAATGGAATCGGTCGTCGGACTTCGCACTCAGCTGATGAGCGAAGCGAAGCAGCAGGAATTTAACACCGACCGTCAGCAGGTGGCAGAAGAATTCACCAAGTACGCGCCGCAGTTGATGGAGCTGGAAACCCAGTTACAACAACTGCGAGACGGGCTAACGGCTGAAACAAGCGCGGCCACTCTGCGAATGTTGGTCGGCTGGAGCCGAGCGATCGGCAACCTCGTGCAATCGCTCAGCCTGATCCAGGCCCGAGCACGGCTGGAATCGGTTACTCTGGAACCGGTGACGATCGACGCCCAAACCGCGTACGAGACGGCTCGTACGTATCGACTTGACTACATGAACGCCAAAGCTGGAATGGTCGACGCCTGGCGGCTGATCGAATTCAACGCCAACCAACTGCAATCGGCGCTGAGCATCAGCCTGAATGGCAGCCTCGGGACAACGCCCGACAACCCGGTCGATTTCCGGGGAGCAGAGGGCAACATGAACGTCGGGATGTCCATCGATGCGCCCCTGACGCGGCTCATCGAACGGAACAACTACCGTCAACAGCTGATTACCTACGCACAATCACTCCGGCAGTGGATCAACTTTGAAGACGACCTCCGCCAGGGGATGCGACAAAACATTCGGAACCTGCAACAACTGCAGCAGAACCTGGAGATTCAGCGGCAGGCCGTGGTGATCGCGATTCGGCGGGTCGACTTTACCCAATCGGAATTGAGTGCTCCCCTACCCGTTCCGGTTCCTGGAGCACCCCCACCAACATTTGGTCCAACCGCCGTGCAGAATCTCCTGCAGGCACTGGGTGACTTGAGCGCCGCGCAGAACAACTTCATGAGCGTCTGGCTCAATTACTACCAGGCCCGCATGGAACTGGTCCGCGACATCGGCATCATGCAAATTGACGAACGGGGGCGCTGGATCGAGAGGTCGATCCCGGAGATCCTCAACGATCTGCAGGCCGGTGGCACAGCAGGCGCCCCGACCGCCGGCAATCTGCCGGCGGTGCCAGAGTCGTTCTGGCAACTGACCGGATCGGGGCCACCGGCGGCCGCGCCTGCCAGTGGCCAAACGCCACCCCCGGGTGCGACCAACCAGCCCTATGCTCAGCCGGGCGCGGCGGCAGGGGCCCAGACACCCCAACACCAAACGGGCGCGCCGGTAGGCACCTATCAACCGAGCCCACCAGCGGGTGTGCCGACGGCCGCCTATCAACCCCAGGGGGCACCCCAGTACCAGGCACCCCAGTACCAGGCGCCCCAGTACCAGGCGCCCCAGTACCAGGCGCCCCA
>PADE01000206.1 GCA_002702965.1 Planctomycetaceae bacterium | reverse complement strand
TGCGGCCAGGAGAGCGACGGGCAGACGTAGTCCACGAGGCCCTGGTCGATCCAGGTTCTCACGTCCAGTCCCACATCCCGCGCCAGCCGAAGACTGTCCGGAACGGTCGCCGCGATGAGGATCGGGCGGCCACGGCGGGCGCCTTCCGTCTCGGCCATCCGGCGGATCCGTCGCATGAACGTGGTCATGATCTGTGTCTGTTGCTCCGTCACCGGTTGTCCGCGCATGGTACGGCTGAAGAAAACGGGGTGACGAATATAGTTGAGATTGAGGCCGTCGATGTCATAGCGCCGACAAACTTCCTCGATGATCTCGAACTTGCGATCGCGGACTTGTTGGTGTGTCCAGTCCTGTGCGATCACATACAACCCCAGCGGATGCTGGTCCTTGTCGGGCGACACGTCACCGGCGTCAACCAGCAATTCCGGATGGGCTTTCTTCCACAACGTGATCCCGCCGGGAATGAAGCTGTCATGACAATCGTTCATCCGCACCGAGGCGAACAACTCCATCTGATTCTGATGGGCAAAATCAATCACGACCTGCAGCGGGCAACGGCCGGATGCGATCAACGCCTTGACGTTCCTGGTGACCTGGTTCCAGTACTCCGGCGGAGCCCCATGCGCGTCGCCGTAAATCGGCTGTAGTTTGCTGTCGTACACGGGCGCGTCCGCCCAGCCACCGAGAATCGACCAGGCAATCGTATCGACGTGGGTACCGACCAGCGGCTGGAGACGACGCTTGAGAAAACCCTCGGGAGTATCGGCGTCGTCGCGACTGAGTTCGTACGTGTCGTCGTTGAAGATCACACGGCGCTGACGACGGAGTGCCTTCCGTCTGGCCCCTTTGAGGTCGGCGACCGCGTCCCGCTGCGCATTCGGTTCGATCTCTGCCGCCAGCGTTACCGACGGACCACACTCGACCAGTCCTACGACCAACAGCATTCCCAGCAGGCGTTTCATGTGTGACCCCTTCGGTTCGTTTATCTGAGCCACACCAATATAGAACCGGTCGCAGCATGTGTGTTGGAATCCGGCACGTTTTTTCCACTGCCGTGTGCGGCCAGCGACACGTGGAGCAACCGACAGGGTCCGCAGCAGCGCGGTGCATCCTCCGCACGGGTTTCGCGGGCGTTTCCCACAAGATGCCCGAGGCAATCGTGATCCCGGGTATGATGGGTGTTTTGCCAGGATGCGGTGCTCCAGCAGCGGTCTCCCAACCATGTTGCGCAAAGCCGGTCAAGCACTCCAGCGTCTGCGCGGCGGGGCGATCGAAATTCGCCTGCGGCCGTACCAGCGATTGCTCACCCGGATCGTACGTCACGACGCGGAGTTAGTGCGATATACGGACGATCGTCTGTGCAACGCCGTATCCCAGGTGCGCCAACAACTCTCCGCGGGTAACAGCACTGAAAGCTGCCTCCCCCTGGCGTTCGCGCTGGTGCGCGCAGCGGCCGGGCGAGTCCTCGGCCAGCGGCCCTACGACGAACAGCTGATGGCGGGCGTCGCCTTGCACCGGGGCAAAGTGGTGCAGATGCAAACGGGTGAGGGAAAAACACTGGCCGCGGTCGCACCGGCATTTCTCGACGGATTGACCGGACGCGGCGTCCACATCCTGACGTTCAACGACTATCTGGCGCGCCGGGACGCGGACTGGATGGGGCCGCTGTTTGACTTTCTCGGCCTGACCGTCGGTTGTGTCGTGCAGTCGATGTCCCCCCGCGAACGTCGCGCCGCGTACGACTGTGACATCACGTACGTCACCGCTAAAGAAGCCGGGTTTGACTATCTCCGCGATCAACTCGCCCCGGATGCCGACAGCTGGGTACATCGAAACCACCATTGCGCAATCATCGATGAAGCGGATTCTATCCTGATCGACGAAGCGCGCGTGCCCCTGGTGATTGCCGGCGATACACCAGAGCCGGCCATCGATGTGAGCGTACTCGCCGACATCGTGGGCGAATTGCAGCGCGATGTGCACTATGAAATTGGCGCGCGGGCCCGGAATGTGCATTTCACCACCGCCGGTCTGGATCACTTGGAGCGGCAACTCGCTTGCGGGGACCTGCACGATGAAAACCAATTGCCGCTGCTGACTCGATTGAACCAGGCGTTGCACGCAGAGTGCCTGTTGCGGCGCGATATCGACTACATCGTGCGCGATGGAGAAGTGTTACTGCTGGATGAACTGACTGGTCGAGTCGCACACAACCGACGGTGGCCGTACGGGCTGCACGCGGCGGTCGAGGCCAAAGAGCGGCAACCCATCCAGCGCCCCGGCAAGATCCTGGGCTCGATCACGCTGCAGCATTTTGTTGATTTGTACGACAAGTTGAGTGGTATGACCGGCACCGCCGAACAGGCGGCCGAGGAATTCCATGAGTTCTACGGCCTGCGCGTCGTGGTCTTGCCGACACACGCGGCGTGCGTTCGCGAGGATCAACCGGATTTAATCTACGCAACACGCGACGCGAAGTTCGCGGAGGTCACACGGCTGGTACAGCAAATGCACGACGCAGGACAACCCGTGCTCGTCGGCACCGTCAACGTGGAAGAATCCGATCTGCTCGTCGAACGTCTGCGCGCGAGCGGGACACCGCTTCAGGTATTGAACGCAAAAAACGACCACCAGGAGGCACACATCATCGCCGAAGCCGGGACGTTCGGTTCGGTGACAATATCCACAAACATGGCCGGTCGGGGAACCGACATCAAACTCGGTGGTCACGACGAGCGAGACCGGAGTCGCGTCCAGGCCTTGGGCGGTCTGTTCGTGATCGGAACGAATCGCCATGAGAGTCGGCGCATCGACAACCAATTGCGCGGCCGCTCGGCGCGGCAAGGTGATCCGGGTCGCACTCGATTTCTAGTCAGCCTGGAAGACGATCTGTTACGTCGGTTCGGAATCGCGGACACGCTGCGTGGTTTTCTGATCGATCGGTCTGATCGGGAGCCGATCGCCGATCCGCAGGTCAGCAAAAAAGTGGCCCACATCCAGCGTGTCGTCGAAGGTGAGTGCTTCGAAATTCGTCGCACGCTGCGTAAATACTCGGAGGTAATGGAGAATCAGCGGCAGAGGATCGTTCACCGGAAACGAAACTATCTGCTCGATCAACCGTCTGCTTTCATTCTGCCCGAACGTGCTCGACTGCGTTACCGGGACCTGGCACAGCAATTTGGCGAAGCAACGTTGCGCCGCGTCGAGCGACAAATCGCGGTGTGGCAAATCGATCGATGCTGGGCCGATCATCTGGAACAGATGGCCGAAGTGCGGGAGTCGATTCACCTGTTCAGCCTGGGCGGCCTGGACCCTTTCTTCGAATACCAAAAGCGAGCCAGCAAGGCCTACCGCGAGATGTTGCTCCGTATCGACGAGGGGATCATCGCCAGGTTCAACGCAACCGAAGTGACGGCCAATGGGCTGGACCTGGAACACGAACAACTACTCGGGCCGTCTGCCACCTGGACGTACATGATCACCGACCACCCGGTGGGCGATGTGTTCGATCGACTCGCCCGTAGTGTGAAACGCATGTTGTCGCGAGGGTGAGTTGTCATGTGACTCGGGTACATTGTGACGCGGCCATCGGGCGCCGTGACATCGGGCGCCGCGAGATTAGGAAGCGCGACACCGGTTCTCAGCGCCGCTGAGCATCGCGCCTGCCAGACGATCCCCGACCCCGTTTGGGACGGACGACAACCGAGTCTCGTCGCCGCAGGAACAGACCATCACGCCTCCCGCTGTGGGACCGCCACACGCTTGCTGATAAAACATGATTCGGACTGGGAAAGGGCTCTTGCAGGCGCAGAGCAGATTGAGGATCCACCATCAGAAGCGAGTGTCGCGAACATGAGATGGCGAGGCAGAATGGACCACATGCTGGTGATGGCTTTCGCCCTGGTAGCGATTTCCACTCTCGGCGCGGCGGCAGAACCGACACGGTCGTTTCCCACCGCCGAGGGCGCCGGAGCGTTTTCGGTCGGTGGCCGCGGCGGAAAGGTCCTGTTCGTTACCAATCTCAACGACTCCGGGCCCGGTAGCCTGCGCGCTGCGCTGGATGCCAGACATCCGCGGATTGTCGTATTTCGTGTCGGTGGCATCATCGAATTGAAGACCCATCTCGATATCCGGTCGCCCTACATCACGGTCGCCGGACAGACCGCGCCCGGGGACGGCATTTGCCTCAAGAACAAGGGCCTCGGCGTTACCTACACTCACGACGTCGTCGTCAGGCACTTGCGCATTCGGCCCGGTGGCAAACAGGGATCCCAGGAGTTTGACTCGATGGGCGTCGTCAATTCGCACAATGTGATCTTCGACCACTGTTCCTTCAGTTGGGGGAATGACGAAGTCTGCTCGCTGGTGGTGAGCAGCGGTACTCGATTGGAACGCGTGACCGTGCAGTGGTGTATCATCAGCGAAGGACTGGATTGGTACGATCACTCCATGGGCTTTGCGGTCGACAGCAAGGACGGCGCCGTGACGCTACACCACAACCTGTTTGCCCACAACGGCACACGGAATCCGCGCGTTGGCGGTTGGCCTGGTCACTCGATCGACGCCGATGTCCGGAACAATGTGTTCTACAACTGGCGGGCCTGGTGCGGTTACGGTGGCGCCCCGCGAGAGGGGACGATCCACATCAACTACGTCGGCAACTACCTCAAGGCCGGCCCTTCCACCCGAACGGCCTATTCCCGGACGGCGTTCCTGTCGGGGGGTAACACGACCAGCATCTACAGCCGGGGGAACCGTCTGCACCGGCAGGTGGACATTACCGACAACGAGTTGATCAACGTCCAACTCCACGGCGGCCGCCTCGTCGCTAACCCGTTCCCCACCGCGCCTGTCGAAACCGACACGGCCCGGCTCGCGTATCGACGGGTCCTGGCATCGGCGGGCGCCGTGTTACCCCACCGTGATCCGGTCGACAGGCGGATCGCGCACCAGGTCGAAAAGGGAACGGGCAAGATCATCAATTCGCACGAGGAAGTGGGCGGCTGGCCGCAGTACAAAACGGTGACTTCCGATCGGGACATCGACGCCGATCGAGATGGCATGCCCCAGGATTGGGAACGGATCCATGGGCTCGATCCCGAGCGGGCCGATCACGGCGAGGACCCGGACCGGGACGGCTACACCAATATCGAGGAGTTCCTCAACCGAACCGATCCTCACAAAACACCTCTTAGCCGCGGGCAACACCGGCCACTCTCGAACAGTGATTCTGGATCTTGAAGCTCTGGGATCCTGAAGCTCCGGGCTTTGCTTACCGGAATTGCAGCGCGAACAAATCGGCGTCGCGCATTTGCAATCGCAGCCGCACTGGCTGGCCCGCCAGTGAGCTCAAGTCGGCTCCCCTTTTCCACCGCACGCGTAGCGCCAGGGAATCTCCGACGAGCTCTCGGCAATCGTCGAGCTGGTGGCCTGCAATCGGTTTCCCGTCGGCCGTTTGCAGTTCCACGCGGAGCCGTCCCATCGCGCTGGTAGAAGCATTCAACAACAGCTGGGTGCCGCTGAAGATGACCGGTTTGGTGACAAATTCACCTTCGCGCGCGGAAGCTCGAAGCGATACGAAGCCATCGGTACGTAGGGTCAACCGTTGCAGATGACGCTTTCCGCCGGCCGCATTGGTGAGGAACAGGGAAATCTCACTGGGGCCGGTCGGTACGATTCCGTAGGCCAGCATGTTGACGTGCGGTTGCCAATTGTGCGCGTCCAGACCGGGCCGCACGAACGCTTCACGGTACTGCTGAAAGCGGAATCCATCCCGACTGACCATGAATAGCGCATCGGTCCAATCCCGCACCGCGCCGGTTTCCGGGTCGCGGTATTCCACCAGCCGCATAGGAAATCCCAAGTAGAGATGGGGTGCGCGAAAGTAGGGCAGTGCCGTGTTCCAATAAAGGTGTGCATCCGGCACAGCACCGAAGTCGAGCAATTGCGGATCATCCCAGGCGAGAAAATCGGACGAGGTGGCCAGAGCAATGCTGCGCAGTCGCCCGCCATTGCCGTCGGGACGCCAGGCGCGTACATAGGCCAGGAACGTCTTGCGCCGGGGATCCCAAAAAGAAATTCCAAATCGTGGCTTCGGAAGCACGGGCCGCTCCCGTAACACAGACCAATGGATGCCATCGGGCGAGATCATGGCACGCGGGGGATTTCCCGCCAAGGACTTGTAGCGCTGCCCCTGGGGAACGCCGGGACGCGGGTCCCGAAAAGGGGTCAGGTACGCACCCCGCTGACCCTGGGTGATGATGTTGTTGTCTTTCGATCCCTCCCATTCGACCAGTCCCAAGTTGGGCTTGATCCAGTGAATGCCGTCACGGCTTTCCGCATAGCAGGTGACGATGTTCTCCGACCAGGAGAAGCCAGGATTGTGGTAGCCGCGATAGTACATGCGATAGCGCTCACCATCCCGAAGAATACTCACATGTCCAAGATTGGTACCCTCCCAGGGCTGTTCCGGCTGCAGGACTGTTTCGGCCCGTACCGGCCGATGCAGCTGGAACGATAAGTCGCGCCGTGAGTCGATCAACCAGTCGTCGACCAGCAGTTCCAATCGCGATCCGATGTGGGCGGCGGGCGGTGGCTCCGCGGGAATCGCCGGCCGGGTGACGAACAGCGACAGCACCAGCATCGCCGAGCAGAGGGGCGCCCGGGGTGTGCTCATGAAGTCAACTGCTTCAGCTTGTCTGGCCATTCGCCACATCATTTGCGGAACTGAAACGCGTACAACTTGCAGTCGCGCATGTGAAAACGGAGACGCAACGTTCGCCCCGCTAAGCGACTGACGTCGTCACCCGTTTTCCAGCTGACCGGCATTCGCACGGAATCGCCCTTGATGGCAACCGCGTCCGCCACCGAGTGCGCGGCCAGCGGCTGTCCCTGGTCGTCGAGGATCTCGACGGCCACCGAACCCCCGCCGCTCGTTTGGACATTCAACTCCAGGCGCCGACCATCAAAACGAATCGGCGGGGTCGTGATCTGTCCGCCGTCGTCGCCGGCATCTGCCGAGACAAACCCGTCCAGCCGAAGCACGGCCCGACCAATCCCGGACAAATGCTCACCGCCCGCCGTGGGGTCAACGACGCTATCGTGGTCACGATTGGTACCGGCGTAGTAAATCCACAACTGGTCACCCATGCGAACCGGATCGGGCAGGGCCCAGGCGAATCGCGAGTCGAAACGTCCCTCCGGTCCGGTCGGCAGAAACGCTTTTCGATCACCCACTCGTTGAAAGTGCTTTCCGTCACGGCTGACCGACAGCCGGACGTCGAAGCTTGAAGGGCCGAGGCCCTTGGTCGGTGGTCGCTGAAACCAATGCCAGAACGCCTGAGCCAACATAATGTAGACGTCGTCGGCACCGCTGTATCGAAACACATCCGCACCGTAGTAGTCGACCGGAGGCTGAGCGGTCGGTGTCTTGTGGGTTGCCAGGTCGCGTTCGTCGGGCTGCATAACGATCGTCTGGTGGTCCCAGTGGAGCAAATCCTCCGACTCCAGCCGCCGAACGGTACGGTAGCGTCTGGCCGGGTCGGCTCGGTGGACCCAGTAACGGGTATACAGTGCGTAACGCTCGATCGCCGGATCCCAAAAGACGATACTTTGCGTGTCCCACCCGCCGGGACCCGGGTCGAGCCGGGCGAACGGCTTCCACCGCAGTCCGTCCGCGGAGCTGTGCATGTGAAATTGCGCGCTGGGATAGACCTTGGCCTGTGTCTTGTAGCGGTGTTCGGCGTCCGCGTTCGGATCGATCCATACCGCACAGCCGCCAATCACACCCGGCAGGACCACGTTGTTCGCTTTCGAACCTTGGATCTCATGCAAACCGAGGTGGGGCTTCACGAAGTGCAGCCCGTCCTCGGATTCGGCGTAGCAGACACGGCGCTCGTGGTCATAGGGGCCCTCGCCGGTGGGTCGCACCAGGTCGTACCAGATCCGCGTCTTGCCGTTCTCGCGCAGCACACTTGAGTAGACGGAGAGGTGGGCGTCTTGCTCCCAGGGTTGGTCCGCTTTCAACAGCGCGACGCCGTCGCGGCGCGGCGGGTTCATGACCAGCTCGACCCCCTGGCTGCTGTCGATAAAACGCTCGTCGATAAACAATTGCTTGGCCGAGCCGACATCGATCGGAGCGGGGGTGGTGTACACCACGACCAGCTCAACGCCTTCGATGCGCAAGGGCAGTTTGGCGGGCGCTCTAGGCCGCGACAGTTCGAGCCGATTCGCGCCCCGTAGAATCGGCGGATTGGCGATTTGCCAAATGCCTTTCGTCGCGGGCAGTGCGATCTGTTTTCCGTTGAGCACCAGTCGTGTGGCGGCGGCCGCCGCTCGATCGCCACTCCAGGTGACTTTCAAGGTGAGCTGCTCGAGCGAACCGGTGCGCCGGGACCGGGCGATGTCATCACCGACCGTGAAACGCAGCGGCCGCTGCTGGGCCGCCAGGAGGTCCAGCGGTAATTGCATCTCACCCCCTTCGGCGGGAGTGTCCCCTTCGATATCGCGGGTCACAAAATAGTGTTTATCTTTGCCCGCCAGTGTCTGGGGTTCACCGATTTCATGCAGCACCTGTCGCTCGGATTCATTGAACACCGGCTGGCTCGCCCGGCCGGCGCCACTGCAGTGGCAATCAAAATTGAACAGGTGGATCCCCTGCGCCCCCTGTTGCCAGTATCCGGCCGCCGCGGCGCGCAGCATCTGGGGCGAGGCGTTGCCCGTGTAATGCCGCACCTTGATGTCGGAAAGACCGCCCACCACGCGGACGTCGGTTCCTTGGGCGGCGGCCACGAAGCCGCGCACATCGGCGTTCATGTCGAGGTAGCCGCGGGTCACCGGCACGATGACATCGACCAGTTTGTCGCGCAACCAGGTACGGGCATCGATCCCTATCATCTGGCACATCTGGAAGCTNGGTGGTACGCGCGCGGCCAATGTCAGTTGCCGGCCCTTTTGCTGGCCGATTTCATCTAGCCGCTGGCGCACGCGGCGGACAAACTGGGTGAGCTGGGGCATCCCGCGCTGTACTTCACCCCGTTTGAAATAAATGGGGCTGCTGAGAAAGTCCATCTCAAAGCCATCGACGTCGTATTGGGCGCACATCTCCTCGATCAGGGAGAACTTGAGATCGCGCACCTCCGCCAGTGCGTAATCAAATGCCCAAGTGAAGCCGTTGGACGGCTGACCCGTTCGCGGCCAGCGACGGCGGTAATAGTCGGTCGATTGGGNGCCGATTTTGACATGCGGGCGTGCCAGTTCCCACGGGCTCCGCAATGAGGGCCACATCTCGACCCAGTCCTTGTGGATGTCGTTCATCCGCAGCGAGGGCCAAAACTCCATTCCCAACGAGTGCGCTCGCGCTGCCCAGATGGCGAGCGGGTCTTTGCCCTGTTCNAAGAGTCCCAGCACGTTTTGGGCCCAGCGGCGAAAGTTGGGATCTTCGAATTCGTTGCGCCCTTTGCCGTACAACTCGCCCACCTTGGTCCCGTAGGCCACAAACGAACCGAATGAGACGCTTTGAATGAAGACATCGACTTGCGTCCCCTGAAGCGCGTCGATCACCCGGCACAGCTGTTCGTCGGTGATCGGCGGCTCGTGCGCATACAAGGCCCCACTGCCGCCGTCACTATTGAGCAGAATGCGATAGGGCTCTTTGGCATCCGCGCCCAGCGCGGTGGGCTGCACGGAAATTGATAGGAACCCCAACCACAGCAGCAGCCCGGAGACGCGCAGAGAAAGGTTCGCAGAGAAACGTTGTCGGTTCATGAGAGTTCTCTNNCCAGCTTCGGTAGGCTCGAACAATTTCGCCACGCCGGCTGCCGATACGCGACAAGGCGAACCACGAGCGTATTTTGTGCGTTCGGGACGACGNTGTCGACTTGGGTGCTGGTAGGAACATCGTACCGGATGTGTACGGGTGCCGTGTTGTCGAGGAAACCTNGTGGTACTACAGTGGAGNGGANCCTCCCGTGGCCATACGGAAAATCGATGAGACTGTTGCTCGACGCGCTGTTCGTTCTGGCGCTGATGCCGCTGTTCGTAATCGGGTTCCCCTTCTACATATTGCCCATCCTGGTCCAGCGCGGCCGTGTCTCGGGGACCGCCTACGAGCCCTTTAATGCGCGGCTGATCTACCACATCACCGGCCGCCGGCCCGACGCCGCCGCGTGGCAGCTCGCCGGTGGGTTGCCCGCCACGTCGTCGGCGGTGTTCCGCACACTGGGCCTGCAGCCGTTCGCCTGGACGTCGCAGCTGACCGGTTACGTCCCCTCGTTTNTGGAGTACCCGCCGCCCCGACCGATTACGCTGGGCGCCATGATCGGGGCGCGCTGCGAGTTCCTGGATCACGCGATCGCCGAGGCCGACGAGATTAGACAGTTTGTGATCCTGGGGGCCGGCTGGGACACCCGCGCCTACGGACTGCTCGCGCGTNCCGACGTGAAGGTATTTGAGGTCGATGCGCGGGCGACCCAGGCGGTGAAGCGAGCGGCGCTGGACAAGACGGGCATCGACGCCTCGCGGGTGACCTTCGTCTGTTGCGACTTCAACCGTCAGTCGTGGATCGATGCCCTCACCGAACAGGGCTTCGATCCCGATCAGCCNACCTTCATCTTGTGGGAGGGCGTCTCGATGTACCTCGAGGAGCAAGCGGTCCAGAGCACGCTGCGGGCAGTGGCNGATCTGCCACGGGGCAGTCGCATCGCCTTCGATTTCCTCAGCCGGGAACTGTTGTTTGACAGTTTCACCGGCAAGCTGCTCCGGCTTACCGTCCAGCTGTTCTACGGCGAGCCGTTCCTATTCGGCTTTCCGGTCAGGCCGGACTTCTCGACCGCTCTGGGGACCTATCTCGAACAGCAGGGTCTGACCCTCGAGCGCAACCTAGCATGGGGAGCAAAGAGTGGTCGAAAGGCGCCCTTTGGAGGGATGGCAACCGCGGTCCGTGCAGACGGCCCCGTGGCCAAACCGGGCTGAGCCACGGCAATCGGGTCGGGCAACACCGACCTGACATGAATGCGGACCGTCCCCACCGCTGCGGCGACCCAACAAGTAAATGGAAACTGGTGCTTTGTCCGGGGTCGGGCGTTTGGAGGACACCGACCAACACCACCTCGCGACAATCCACCCGACCCGCGATGCAGCTCTACGATCTCGACCGAGATATCTCCGAGACAACCAACGTCGTGGCGCAGCACCCGCAAGTGGTGGCCGCACTCACCGCGTTACTCGAAAAGTACCAGAGCGATGGCCGCAGCGCTGCGCGCCGCTAGGCGTTGTCGCGCCAGCGATCAAAACAGATCGCTTTGAGCGGCGGGCAACGCGCTCCATACGTTCGAGTTGTAAATCAGCCGGCTTCTCGCTGTCTGAGCAACTCGGCCAGACAATCCACGCCCCGACTCCTTCCCGCACAAGCCTCCGGTCCCGGCGGACTACAGCTCGCCCGCTTCGATCAGACGCCACCGCTGGCAGGGTGCGGCATTGCGTTTCCAATCGTCGTAGGCCCGGTACGNCTTGACCAATTCGAAATTGATAATCGAACGCGGCCANCGCTCCCACGGGAGATCGTGGTCGCGTTGCAACTGGATCCCGCGGATCAGTGATTCATAACTGTGGGCCACGATGTTCTCACGCGCCGTATGGGTAATCAAACCCGCGATATGGGGTGATAGCACGAGATTCTTGCACCGCTCGGATTGAGCGTAGACCAGTAGAGGTGAATCGGGCCGGGGAGGCTCGACATCAAACACATCGATTCCAGCTCCCCCCAGATGTCCCGACCGCAGGGCAGCCACCAGATCGGCTTCCACCATCACGCCCCCGCGGGCCACGTTGACAAAACAAGCGCCCTCTTTCATCTGCTGAAAGGCCGCTCGGTCGAACATCCCGGTGGCGCTCTCGGTTTGTGCGCAGTGCACCACCACCGCATCCGACCGTGCCAACAACTCGGTAAACTCGACGTACTCGANCACGCCCTGTCGCGCCAGTTCGAAGTCTAGATCGGGGTAGGGGTCGTAAACCAGAATCCGCTGCCACTTGCCCCGTTGGCGATACGCCGAGCAGCGGCCGATCTCGCCCAGTCCTACAATCCCCAGCGTACATTGGGTCGTGGGCGGAATCGGCATGTCGGGAATGAAGACGGCCAGATCACTCCAGGTCCCGTCGTGGACCATGGCGTGCATCCAGGGGCCCCAACCGCGGACCGAGAGCAGCAGGCGATCAGCGTGTTCGGCGATCGTCTCGGGACCGTAGGTGTGGGTGCTGACCACCAGCTTTCCCATCGNTGTCGCCGCCTCGGGGTCGATCGCATTCACGCCCGCTCCGAACCGCGTGACCACGTGGGCCCGCTTCAAGTGGGCCATCATTTCAGCCGTGACCGTATAGCGGCTAAAGATTGCGCCATCGTAGTGCTCGTAGGCACCGCCGCGCGCTTGATCCGGGTAGAAGTTGGCGAAGACCGTGCTCGTTCCCCACGTCTCTTCGCGAACGGTGGGCTGATCCTCGCCACCGTTTTCTCGGTTCCCAAAACAAACCACGTCGATCGTCATCGCGTTACTTTCAAAGAGGCTTGGCTCACGGCCGGTGATGGCGCACTTGCGGCATCATACCCGGTGCGATCGCGGGTCGCGCGATCCTCGCGGTAGTCGTCTGCGCATCACCCAATACGTTCGCGGATCACGGGGGATTAGCGACTCGATGCAGAATCGCCTCGATGACACTCCGTCCAATGTTGCGATCGCACAGACGGTCGAGTTCCCGAATACCCGTCGGGCTGGTGACGTTCACCTCCGTCAAGAAGTCGCCGATGATATCGATTCCCACAAACAGCAGGCCCGTCGCAGACAATCGAGGCCCGATCTGCTCACAGATCCACCGATCTCGATCGGTGAGCGGAACGGCTTTAGCGGTCGCGCCGGACGACAGATTTCCACGAAAGTCATCTGCAGGTGGAATTCTCAACAGGGCATCGGAAATGGGATCGCCATCGATCATCAGGATCCGTTTGTCTCCAACCGTGGCTTCGGGAATGTACTTCTGCGCCATCACGAACCGTGAACCGTAGTCCGTCAACGTTTCCAGAATCACGTTCCGGTTCGGGTCGGCGCTGCCGGTTGAGAAAATCGAACGACCCGCCATGCGGTCGAGCGGCTTGATCACCGNCCGCTCGTGCTCGTCGACGAACGCCCGCAGGTCGGTCAGCGAGCTGCTGACGAGCATCGGTGGCGCGCACTGGGAAAACCAGGAGATGACCACTTTCTCGTTCGCGTCCCGCAGGCTCTGTGGTCGGTTGACGACCACAGAGCCACGCAACTCGGCGCGCTCCAGGATGTACGTAGTGTAGATGTACTCCATGTCAAACGGGGGATCCTTGCGCATCAAAATCGCATCGATGTCGCCGAGCGGCCGGACCGTCGAATCGCCTAGGTCGAACCAACTTTCCTGATCATCCATCACGCGCAGCGGGGTCAACCTGCCGAACGCCTCACCATCACGCAGCCACAGGTCACGCGGTTCCGCGTAATGCAGCTGGCAACCTATCGCCTGCGCCTGNAACAGGACCGCAAGCGTGCTATCCCCCGCCGGTTTGATCGTCGCAATCGGGTCCATTACGACGGCGATTTGGACCGTGTTGTCCATCGAATCTCCACTCCTTCAAGAAGCCCGCCGGGCGGCGCGGAGCTGGCACAAGCAGCGCCCCGGGACGAGATCCCATCGCCGCGATAAGAACAAGGGGAATCGCAAACCGAATACGTATTCAGACGAGTCCACTCGACCTGCAGCCGCGTCAATTAGCGAGTTGTGCTGCACCCTCTTCCTGCTGCTTGCGCTGCGCTTTCTGGAACCCGTCACGCATTTTCATCCGCTGAAGATAGTCCCGTGTCTGGGGCTTGTAGTGCTGGTCGAGACCGAGACTCTCACCGAGAAAAAGCGCGTAAGTGATCGCGANNTCGGCGATCGTAAAGCGGTCGGCGCAAAGGAACTCATGCTTCAAAACGCGCTCATTCACCAGCTTCAGACGCGACAGATACCAGCGCGTGTAGTCCTCCACCACCGCGGGAATTCGCCGTTCCTCGGGTTCGAGTCGGGAATATCGCAACACCAGTGTCTGTGGAAAGGTGAGGGTCGCGTCGCTGTGGTAGAGCCAGTTGAGATAGCCGCCGTATGCGGGATCTTCCGGATCCACACCAAACTCCCGCTGGCCGTATTTNTCGACCAGGTAGAAACAGATCCCGCTCGATTCGGTCATGTGCGCGTCGCCATCCACGAAATACGGTATCGTCCCCAGAGGATTGATCTGCAGGTACTCGGGCTGCATCGCGCGCGGTGGAAACGGCAACATAACCAGCTCATAATCGAGCTCCATCTCCTCGAGCGCCCACAGCGGCCGAAGCGATCGGGCGTTGTTACAGTGCCATAGCTTCATGGGTCATTTCCCAAGTGAGTCGAACAGAGAGCGCTCCGCAGATCGTACCTGCAAAACGTACCAAGCGGAACACGAGGCTCCCGGTCTTGGTCGCCAGTCCGCGGGCACAATCGCGCGCCGGGAAACCCAATTCTCCACCCTCCGGCGGCGCGGTGAGGACCACAGCCTCGCGCGCGCTGGAACACCCGGAGACGGGATGACCGCCGTTGCACGTGGGACGCGAGTTTGCACAAGCTCCACCCGCCGATCAGTACTTGTTCGCGCCATCGTTGGCGTTGTCGATGATTCGATCCAGGTCCCCAGAGAACACGTTGTCCGTCATTTGCTGACTCAAGGTAAGTGTTGTCTTGGCGCCTAACGTAACGAGTGACTTGCCGAGATCGATGCGGTTTCCACGGGAGGCGTTGGCAAAGCCCTGACCGCCGGGCATGAAAAACAGGCCGTGCTCTCCTACGCGCCCCTGGAAGGTGTTGTCCTTGATCACCGAATTCGTGAGCGAACTGCCCATCGCCTTTCCCGCGAGCAGAGGATAACCACCAATCGTCACCGCTCCACGTGATAACTTCTGCTGATGTTCTTCGAAGCGAAAGGTGTTTCCCGTGATGTGCATGTTCGCACCGCTGAGTCCCATTCCCCAACCTTTGCCGCGCTTCGTCACGTCGTTGTCCTTGATCAAAACACGGTCCACGTTCAAGTTGCCGCAAATGAGTATCGCCCAACTGCCACCCCACCGAGGACCGGGCGTCCCGGTCACGTCGATGCGGTTATTTGCGACCACGATCTCCGCCGGAGTTTGGGCGGCGGCCGGATCACCAGGCCCCGTATTACCGTACCGATTCATCAGAATCTCAATTGCTTCGTCGGTCCCGATGATCGTGTTATTGATGATCCGGATGTTGTCGTGGTTGGCAGTGAAAATCCCCATGAACTGTTCATCTTCGGCGAGAGGGCCATCGTATTGACCCATCTCGACCAGGTTATCTTCCGCGATAAAGTCCCCGCGGGCGTCGTTACCTTGTGTCCACAACGCGTGAACGAACCGGATCCTGCTGGGGTCCGCGGCGTTGACTGGGTCGGTAATACGGCACCGCCGAAACTCGAAGCCATGACTGGCAAGAATAAAGACGACCTCGCACGACCAGTGACGAAACCAAAGGTTTTCGAGGATCACAGCATGGTTGTCATCTTTCAGTTGGATGCGGAACGTCCCGCCCTCGAGCGCACCTCCGACCCCCGGTTCAAGCACTTCGCCGCCACCTCGAACGATCGTGCGCCAGATGGCCCCTTCCTTGACGCCGACCACCTTTAGTCCGCGCCGGATCCACGCTGTCTTGCGCGGAGCGGTCTCTCCGTCACCCATGAAGAACGTCCCCGCGCCCAGTCGGACCGTCCCTCCCGGTGCGGTGTGGTTCAGAGCCCACTGCACATTTCGGTGGTCCTCAATGTCGTTGCGGGGGGTCAATATCATCGCAGCGTCACCGCTGGCTCCGGTGATGTGCGCGGGGTCCGGGTTCTCCTGTCCTGGAGGGCTTTCCGCTGCAATCGGAGACATGCTCGATAGTGTCAAGAAAACCAACGCCAACGACGCGGTCCACAGGTACGCCACGCTGACAACTCGATTGCGCATCGTTCATCGCTCCTGGAAGATCAAGATCGGACCCCCAGCCATCCCCCACGACCGTCCCGGCCGCGAACATGAACCGGCAGCGGTTCGGTCAAGCAGCCCTCTCGAGGATGTGAATACCACACGCGCTGCCCAAACCAATTACATGCGTCAACCCAAGCCGAGCGTCTGGGACCTGTCGCTGATCGGCTTCGCCCCGCAGATGGGTGCAAACCTCATAAATGTTGGCGATGCCTGTAGCACCTAGCGGATGGCCCTTGGAAAGCAGGCCGCCCGACACGTTTACGGGAATTCGTCCGCCGAGCGCGACTTCGCCGTCATCGATCATGCGACCCGCTTCGCCGTCCTTGCAGAGCCCCAGGTTCTCGTAGTGAAGAATTTCCGCGGTGGCAAAACAGTCGTGTAATTCCACCAGATCGATGTCGTCCGGGCCAACACCGGCCATGTGATACGCCTGATCAGCCGCGCATCGCGTGACGGCATTCACGTCCGGCATCACGAGATCGCGAACCGAGAAAGGATCGCTGGTGAGAACAGATGCCCTTACCTTCACAGCCCGTGACAGTCCCATTTCCCGGGCCTTCCGTTCAGAGACCAGTACCGCGGCCGCCGCACCATCCACGTTCACCGAGCACATTAGCTTGGTGTTTGGATAGGAGATCATCTCGGCGTTCATGACCGTTTCCAAAGGTGTTTCAATCTGGTACATCGCCTTCGGGTTCATCGTCGAGTGATGGTGATTTTTCACGGACACTTTCGCAAACTGCTCAAAGGTCGTTCCGTGGTTTCGGGCGTGTTCCATGCCCGCCTCGGCAAAAACCGCGGGCATGGTCCCTGATCCGAGCAGACCCTCTTTCAAAACCCCAGAGCCTCCGCTGCGCCCGCCGAGCAGGCCTTTTCCCATTTGCTCGACACCGACAGCCAGAACCACGTCGAATACTTCTGCCTTGATCGACATCCAGGCCTCTCTGAAGGCGGTCGCCCCCGTAGCGCACGCGTTGGCACAGTTCACCACGGCGATCCCGGTTTGACCGATCTCCCGCAGAATCTTCTGGCCCACCATGCCGCTGGCCTGAAACAAGTTCCCACAATACAGGCCTTGCAGGTCGTGGATGGTCAGTCCGGCATCGTCCATCGCCATCAACGCTGCGGTCGCGCCCAGCTGGGGCACCGTCTTTTCGGGAAATCGACCGAACTTAATCATGTCGACACCGATCACATAAACGTCACCCATTTCTGTCTCCAAATCGTTCCCGAGCTAGGCGGTTGTCGTTCCTGGATCACACGCTGGGTTTGCAACTCGACCCGAGCGCGTTGAGTGATCTTCAGCCGGCTGAAAGAAGTAACTGATGTAGTGGTTGCCTTCCTCGTCGACGCGACCGAGTGCGTCTTGAAAGACCACTTCGACCGGCATATCGAAAGCGACTTTGTCGGGGTCTGGCTCGACGTGAATCAGATTTCCCTTGACGGTTCCACCTCCCTCCAGATCGACAATCGCGGAGATGTACGGAACCTCGACACCGGGGTAACTACGGTACACGATGCTGTACGAGTAGAGCTTCCCCTTGGAAGACAACCTGGTAGCGGCCATCTTACCCCGGGCTCCGCAACGAGAGCAGTTCTCGCGGGAGCCGAGATACACCGCCCCGCAACCGCCGCATGTGTGTCCCTCGAGATAGGGCTCACCATCCGCCGGCAATTTGAGCCAACTGACAACCGGAAGGGGACCCGCCACTTCTCCCTGCTGCGACATGCGTACCTCACATACGATCCGATACATACGATCCGATTTGGCTACTCGCACCCGCCACCATGGTGACGCGGCACGTTCATTCTCCAACCGCACAAGGTTGACCGCAACGCCGTCGATGTCGTTTCCATGATGCGCAGGGCGGGCAGCGCAGCGCACCAATGCGGATTCATCGTGGTCACGATCTGTTTCCGTAGAAACTCTTCGAAACGTACGGGTGGAGCGAGATGCGATCCGTGTCGCATGCGATCGTTGATACTCCGGGAAACCCAACGAGCACTTATTGGGACGTGACACGTCGGGCAACGGTCTGGATCGTCGGCAAGGGCTTGCCATTTTGGTCCTTGCGCGTCGTTACTTCGCGGAAACGGTCAGGTCCGAGGCAGGTGAAGTTTACCGTGGCAAAGGTCTTCGATCCGTCGGGATGCAGTGTGGTATCCGAAAAAATGATCGTGGTTCCAGCCACGATTCGAGATTGCGCCGGCTGCGAGATCACCCGCTCCCAACGACTTCCGTCTTTGAAGTGTCCCACACCCCGCCAGGCTCTTGTCTTCGGGTCATAGCCGTGCATGGACGTCGCGTCCTTGCCGAACCAGATATTGCACTTGCCAGCCGTGCCGATGCATCGCGCAGTCTCAGTACTTTTCTTGCCCGCTTCTTCCATTTCGATTTTCCAGTTTCCTTGGAAAAAACGAGCGTGTTCGTAAAGCTCCTCGATATCGCCTGCTCCACACACGCCGGGAAGCGTTACGACCGCCAGCATTACTGCACTAGCGCACCGCCACAAGCTGCAGGGAAATTTTCGAGAACGAAGGCTCGTGATCTGAGCAGCTACAAAAATGAATTCCGAAGGCCGTTTGCTGGTAACTGACATGGGGTTCCTTTCGGGCTTATGTAGCGTCGCGATCGCGCAGGGTTCTAACATAGGCCCGACGGCAACTCAACAAATCCGCGCCGTGGGGTAGAACACCAATATGGCACGAAGGACGCGTCAAGATCAGGCGTCGCCGTCGGTACGGTGTTCTCTGTCGATCGGGAGTAGCGTGTCGGTATTCTGATGAATCCGCTCCAACCCTACTCTTGTCTGAACACCCGCAGGGCTGTTCAAACGTTGCCCTACCAGTCGATTCTCGGGGCCAGACGGCGGCACCATGAGAAACCGGCCGCCGCATCAACACTCAATCAGAGAGATTCGAAAACCACCGATCGTTGCAGACCGGCCCCGCCCCTGCGCAGCGGATTGGCAACTTCACCGGCGGTCGAAGGCAGGCGCGCGCTGCGAACCTACAAACGATGATCCTAAATCCACTGGCTGGAGTCGGTCGTCAGTTGGTTCTCTGGAGCATTGCCCGTGTTGACCGTGCCCTCGCGCACCAGAAGCATCACGTGGCATGCCGACTCGGCAACCGGTTTGTGCTCAACACCGGCCGGCACCACTAACATTTCACCCGTTTGTAGTGTTACCGGTTCGTCGCGAAAATCGATGCGCAGCTGGCCCGCGAGCACGATGAAGACCTCGTCCGTCTCCGGATGGCTGTGCCACACAAACTCCCCTTCGAGCTTGGCGAGCTTGAATTGAAAGTCATCGACCTGGGCGATCACCTTGGGCGACCACCGTTCGGTAAACAAATCCAGTTTATTGGACAGGTTAACAACAGTTGGCGCCACGTTCGGTTCCTTATGATTCATGGGCGATATGGAGCAACCACACAAACCGCGGTCGGTCTTCGCCACCATCGGTCTCGCAGCTGTCATGCACCCGTGAGATGGTGCCGACCGACGGCCCTCCGGCGATCACCAACGCACACATCCACGTCTGATTGTGTGGGACTCCCCGAGTTCGATCCCGTTAGATTACTTGATTTTCGAAATGTTCGACATCCGCCGTGGTGCGGACCGCGCGCCGGCATCCTGGTCCCGACTCGGGTCCGCCACCATCGGCATCTTCTCAGACCACCACCGGTGGCTCGCGTCTGCGGTGAAGTTGATTTACGATGAAACCAACCACGCTGCGTTCCAGCCAGTCTCCTTATCTCCAAGACCCATCCATTCGAATTGATTGGGTACCGTGCTATGCAATCGCGTCGCATGCAATCGAGCCGCCCCCCGCATTCACTTCTGCTGTTCACCGCAGCGGTTGTCGGTTGTTGCCTGACTCCGATTGCGGTCCGCGGCCAACCGCGCCTGCGATTCGCGACCTACAACGCATCTCTGTTCGGCAAGGTGGCCGGTGAGATCCGTGAGCGACTGGCCGACGGCGCCGACGACCAAGCTGAAAAAGTTGCCGCAATCGTTCAGACGATTCGGCCCGACGTGTTGTTGATCAATGAGCTCGACTACGACGCAGACGGCAATACCGCAAAACTGTTGGCGGCAAAATTCTTTGCCAAGCCGCAGGGCGACCGCTTCCCGATCGAATACCCGTACGTCTATTCGATTCCGAGTAATACGGGTATCGACAGCGGGCTCGACTTGGACCACAACGGCAAGACGGGCGAAGCGGCCGACGCCTGGGGGTACGGTAAATACCCCGGACAGTACGCGATGGCCGTCTTTAGTCGATACCGCATCATCGAGGATGGGGTCCGCACATTCCAGAACTTCCTCTGGAAAGATCTGCCCGCTGCCAAGCGCCCATTCGATCCCGAGACCAAGAAGCCCTATCACGACGACGCCACGTGGAACCGCTTGCGACTGTCGAGCAAAAACCATGTCGATGTACCCGTGATGGTCATCGGACGGCCGATCCACATCCTCGTGAGCCATCCGACGCCACCGGTGTTCGACGGAAAGGAAGACCGCAACGGATGTCGTAACCACGATGAAATCAAGTTCTGGATCGACTATCTCGCCGGGGAAGAGGGAAAGCAGGCCCAGTACATCGTCGACGATGCGGGCAAGCGTGGCGGGGTCGACCTCAACGACCTCGTTGTCGTGATGGGAGATTTGAACGCGGATCCCGCCGACGGTGACGGAGATCAGCGGGTCATCGATTCGCTCTTGAGTCATTCTCGCCTGCAGGACCCGCTTCCCATTAGCCTCGGGGCGGTCGAAGCGAAAATGGACGATGCCGGCAAGCCTGACCGCGATACGGCCAGTTTCCGCTCTGCGAACATGCGGGTCGACTACGTGCTTCCCGACCGCCGGATTTATTTGCGCGAAAGCCGGGTTTTTTGGCCCCCGCAAGCGAGCGAGGATCATCGCTTGATCACCGACAGCGACCATCGCATGGTCTGGATCAAGGTCGAGATCCCTTAGCGCCCCGGCGCGGCCGGCGCGCATCGCAACGTCTCGACAAACCACTCGCTGTTCCGACACCCGGGTCGCTGTATGGCCCGCGCGGTCTCTGATGCAACCAACGCGCCATCGGCACGTTCCACGTCCAGGACCAACCCGATCGGAGAAGCGGCCGGCAGCCCTGTTGTGAACGTGCCAACGCGCTCAAACTGGTCCGAGCCAGTACTCAGGCGATGGGGTCGCGGCAGATGCCTTGGTTCCATCCGACCCAACTGCCGTCACTCCTCCTATGAGTATTCGCCGTCGCGGCGGCTACAATAGAGACCCGTGCGTCGCCGGTCAGGTAACGGATACGCGATGTGTGGGTCTCCGCGATCGGCCCTCGTACCACAGCGCGTTGGCTTCGAAAACCGACCCGCCGACACAAGTGGGCTTGTCTCGGGCATCGTCTCGAGCCGGGCGATGCTCGAACACCGACGCAACTTCAGTCGCCGCTGCTCGGGCGCGCGGCTGTGATGCACTCGAGAAAGTCGTCCCGTGTCCGATTCAATCCGTTTCAGTACGACGCGATTCAGATTCCGACCCATGGGGGTAGGTTGGGCCGTGCTGTACGTCGGCTTCACCCCGATTTCGCTACGTGCCGATGACCCGAACGAGTTCTTCGAACAGAAGATCCGACCGGTGCTGGTCGAGCATTGCTATGCGTGCCATTCAACGACCGCGGCGAGCAACAACAAATTGCAAGGAAAACTGTGGTTGGACACTCGGGAGGCAAGTCGCGCAGGAGGCGAAAGTGGACCGGCCGTGGTGCCCGGGAAGCCGGATGACAGTCTGTTGATTTCGGCGCTGCGACACGACTCCTTCAAAATGCCCCCCAAAGGCAAACTGCCAGAAGGCGTGATCGAGAACTTCGTGAAGTGGATCGAGATGGGTGCACCCGATCCGCGCGGCGGGGGCAAGGCGGTCTCAGCCCACGTGCTCGACGTGAAAGCAGCGCGCAAGTCGTGGGCATTCCAACCGCCGAAACGGCCGACACCGCCCGCGGTGGACGACGCCGACTGGCCACGCGGCGCCATCGATCGTCTCGTGCTGGCAAACCTGGAATCCAACGGAATGCGTCCGGCGCCTACCGCTGATAAGCGAACGCTCCTCCGACGCGCCTCGTACGACCTGCTCGGGTTGCCGCCGACACCCCGACAGATCGCTGCGTTTCTGGCCGACGAAACTTCCGAGGCCTTCGATCACGCTGTGGACCGGCTGCTCGCTTCGCCGGACTTCGGTGTCCGGTGGGCGCGACACTGGCTCGACAACGTGCGGTACGCAGAGGACGACCCGACCTGCGCTGCGAACAACAACGGGACGTTCTCGATCGCGCTGTATCGTGACTGGGTCGTCGATTCGTTCAATCAGGATTTGCCGTACGACCAGTTCGTACGATTGCAGGTAGCCGGCGATTTGATGTCGCCCGAGGATCCCGAACAGATCGATGTCGACGGCTTGACGGCAACCGGAATCTGGGGCCTGGCGCATCTGGTCGAGGGCAACGACCACGAGAAGGTGATTGCGGACTTCGTCGATGAACAACTAGACGTCCTGGGCCGCACCTTTCTGGGACTCACCATTTCCTGCGCCCGCTGTCACGACCACAAATTCGATCCGATCACACAAACCGAGTATTACGCGCTGGCCGGGATCTTCTACAGCAGCCACATTTTTACCTTTCGGGGGAAGAGCGCGCGGGTTCGAGACCGTGTCCAACTGCGACTGCTGCATACGAAGAGTGCGCAGCGTGCATTCGAGGCGAACGAGCAACGGCTAAAAAAATTGAGTGCAGAGATTGCGGCGATCGAGAAACAACACCGCCAGGCACTCGAGCTGATGGCAGTACGCCGTGACCTGTTGGTTCAGACAATGCGCGAGGCACCTGGCGACGATCAGCGGGCCGAGGTCGAGAAGCGGGTCCGAGAACTGCGAAAGCGGGAGTCCGAACTGGTCGAAGATCAGAAGCAGAACGGCTGGGATCCCAATCCGGAACAACTGGACCGTCACGCCAGACTGGTTCCCGATCGCGATCGGCTGCAGCGGGAAATCGACGCCGTCCCGCTGCGCATGGTCATGCGGGAAGGCCCGATTCCCGGCACTCGGCACAAACAGGCCGGAGATGTACCGCTGTTCGTCCGGGGCGACCATTTAGCGCTGGGTCGATCCGTGCCGCGGGGTTTTCCTCGGCTTCTCTCGAACGAGGCCGCGACACGTCCGCGTATCAGTGGTAGCGGCCGGCTGGAACTGGCGCGCTGGTTGACGCGGCCAAACCACCCGCTGACCGCCCGCGTGATGGCCAATCGTATCTGGCAACATCTGTTCGGCGCCGGCATCGTGACCACCCCCAGCAACTTCGGAAAGCTCGGACGCCCTCCCACGCACCCCGAACTGCTCGACTATTTGGCGGTGCGTTTGGTCTCCGGCGGCTGGTCCCTCAAATCGTTGATCCGTGAGATCGCGACATCGCGCGCGTATCAACAGGCGTGCATCGCATCGCCCGGCAATTTGCGACGCGATCCGGAGAACCGCCGGTTCGGGCGCATGAACCGTAAGCGACTCGACGCAGAAGCGCTAAAGGACACTCTACTCTGCCACAGCGGCCTGATCGCCCGAACCGAATCGGGACGGTCACGAAAATCGGGCCGCGCACTGTACGACGAAACCAGCCGAGACAAACCCCAAACGATGCTGGGCTTGTTCGATGGGGCTGATCCCGACCTGGTGGTACCCCGTCGCGAGGATTCGACGTCGGCCACACAGGCACTGTTTATGTTGAACAACCCGATCGCGCTGACCACCGCCGCCGCCGTCGCGAATCAAGCGATTCTCAAATCGGAGCAGGGACGCACTCGCCTGACGAGTATTTATCTGCAACTCTTTGGACGCCCCGCTTCCGAGCAAGAGTGGCAATTGGCGTCCGAGATTATTCAACACGCGCGGGCAACTCGAGAGCAACTACGCGCCGCTGGCACCGTTGACGTTGACGTTGATTCTGGCCCCTGGCAGGACCTTTGCATGGCGCTCATTTGCAGTAACGAGTTCCTCTATCTCGATTGAGGCGACCTTCGGATCGATGACCTCCTTTGTTCCAGCAACCGATCGTTTGAATCCGTCGATCAGTCGCCGCGACATGCTGCGCGGTGCGGCGGCGGGGGTCCCGCTGTTGCCCTTGTACAAATTACTGGCGGAGGATTTCGCCGCCAGCGGCGCCAATCCACTAGCTGCGAAGCGGCCGCATCATCCAATCCGCGCCAAAAGCGTTATCTTCCTGTTTATGGGGGGAGGTCCATCGCAGGTTGATCTTTTCGATCCCAAACCGAAACTAGCTGATTACAAGCAGATTCCGATTCAACTGCCACGGATCACGCGCGACGCGACTCCCGATTGCCGCCCGTCACCGTTTCGGTTTCGCCAACACGGAGAGGCAGGCATCTGGATCAGTGAACTGCTGCCCCATCTGACCCACTGCGCTGACGACATCTGCGTGATTCGTTCGATGTGCTGCGACCAGATCGAGCACAGTGGTGCCATCCGCCAATTGACAACCGGCGATGGTGTGCTTCCTCGGCCCAGTGTGGGCGCATGGACCCTCTACGGTTTGGGCAGCGAGACCGACAGCCTCCCCGGTTTCGTTTCGATCGGTTCGCAGACCAATCTACCGGGTAAACCGACGTACGGTTCGTCCTTTCTTCCAACCGCGTTTGAGGGCACATCGATCACCGACGTCAACCGACCGATCGACAATCTGGCGATGCCAGTACCGAAAGAAATTCAGTTTGCCAGACTGGCCGCGATTCGACGGATTAGCGAACTCCATCGACGAAATCGCCAGCACGACCGCCGGCTCGACGCGCGCATCGCTGCCTACGAATTGGCCTTTCGGATGCAAACGCAGGCCCCCGAAGCATTCGATCTGGCGCGCGAGAGTCAGGCGATGCATAGGCTGTACGGTCTCGATCACGAAAAAACAGTGGATTACGGTCGGCAGTGCTTATTGGCGCGGCGGTTGGTCGAGCGCGGTGTGCGCTACGTTGTCGCCAATGTCGACAATAAGTGGGACGACCACGGCGATGTCCGCGCCCACCAAAAACCGGCATTACTTTCCGATCAACCGGTTGCGGCGCTGCTCACCGATCTGAAATCGCGTGGCATGCTGGACGAGACATTGGTCGTCTGGGGTGGTGAATTCGGGCGCACTCCGACGGCGCAGGGTGGAGGGCGCGACCACCATCCGTACGGTTTTACGATGTGGCTGGCGGGTGGCGGCGTGCGGGGAGGAGTGACCTACGGTACCACCGACGATTTCGGTTTCTTCGCGGTCGAGAACAAA